>JAFGTF010000026.1 GCA_016934265.1 Spirochaetota bacterium | reverse complement strand
TTGGGAATCTCATTTCTGCGTGCAGATTCGGCAGAATCTGCAGAAGATCCTGTTGAAGCCGATGCTCCAACAGGATCGACGGGAGCTTCCCCTCCCGTCGGTACTCCGATACCGGACATGTCAGGAGTTTCGTCTTTTTCCGTCACAACGTGCTCATTCTCCATGATTCTGAACTCCAATTTATTTTTATTGAACTGAGCGAATTATCACGTCACAAACTTCAGTAACCGACATATCCGTTGTATCGATGTAGGTTGCATCATGCGCCCTTTTCAGCGGCGATATGGCCCTCGTGCTGTCGAACCGGTCGCGTTTCTCTATGCTTTTCTTGATCGTTTCGAGATCTGTACCGCTTACTGCGTCCTTTTCGTCATTGAGTCTTCGCCTGGCTCTTTCTTCTACTTCTGCGTCGAGATAGAACTTATTGGGCGTGTCGGGAAAGACGACGGTTCCGATATCACGTCCTTCTACGACAATATCTCTATTCTTACCGATTTCCCTTTGAAGTTCAACCATTTTTTTCCGAACGAATTCAAGACTTGAAATGTAGCTAACGTTCGCCGTCACCTCGCTGCTGCGTATTTCAGTCGTTACGTCCCGGCCCTCTATATACACCCTGTCCGCTGTTATTGTAATCGAAAATCGTCTGAGGAGCCTCTTAAGGCTTTTTAGATCATCCAGGGGTGTACCTTCGCTGAGCGCATAGAGAGTAAAAGCCCTGTACATGGCACCGGTGTCAAGATAGAATAATCCGAGCAGCTTGGCAACACTTTTCGCTACCGTACTCTTGCCTGTACCGGCAGGTCCATCGATCGCTATCACCATTAAAAGGAAGTCTCTATAGCTATGTTTCCCGCCCAAGAAGCATATCAATCTCGTCTACTGTCAGTTGTCGATATTCACCGGGGATAAGGTCTCCCAGCAGCAAAGGTCCGATTGCGATCCTTTTCAGGTTTACCACACCGAGGCCTATATGCCCGAATAAATTCCTGATTTCCCTCTTCTTTCCCTCTTTAAGGGATATGATCGTTTTTTTCGGTCCGAGCTTTTCGAAGTCTACTATCCGGTAATTTTCACCTCTAATATATACACCATTTTTCCAGTGAGCAATCAAATTATACGGTATATTCCCGTCTGTCGTCACCTCATATTTCTTGATGGTACCGCTTGACGGATGAAGGATCCGGTGTGCAAAATCGCCGTCGTTCGTCAATATGAGAAGACCCTCGGAACGATAGTCGAGCCTGCCTACGTTGAAGACGCCGGCGTTTTTGTACTCTTCCGGCAGAAGGTCTGAAACCGTCTTCCTCCCGAACCGATCTTCACGCGTACAAAGGTAGCCGGACGGCTTGTTGAGTACAAGGTATATCCGGGTCATTTCCCTGTTGATAACCCGGCCGTCAACCTCTATCACGGCGTCAGGAGCGACTCGCTGCCCGAGCTTTGTAACGGGAGCTCTATCGACCCGCACCCTTCCCTCCCTTATGAGCTCCTCCGCCTTTCTCCTGGAAGCATACCCGTAGCGTGAAATCAGCTTGTGCACTCTTTCGGTTTTCTGATTTTTCACTGTCTCTCGAACTCGGTGATGGGCGGAAGATCCTTCAGGCTCAGTAATCCGAAAAATGTGAGGAACTTGTCCGTCGTCCTGTATAGGATGGGCTTCCCCGGCGCGTCTTTTCTACCGGACATCCGGATGATCTCCTGTTCAAGCAGCGATTTCAGTATGTGGCCGACCTGTACCCCCCGTATCCGCTCGATTTCCACCTTTGTAATAGGCTGCCTGTACGCGATGATCGCAAGCGTCTCGAGGGTCTGTGTGGATAGACGCATCTTCTTCTGCGACTTATAATAGCCAGAGAGAGAGTCATAGAGCTCGGCCGAAACGGTAAGATGGTGGTCTCCGTTTTTGTTCGACTCGATCACCATTGCCGATCCGGTCTCGGCAAGACGTTGTTTTATCTTTCGAATAGCGTCTGCCAGCTCTTCTTTTTTCGCCCCCGTCAATTTTGCGAGATACGCTTCATTTACGGGCCTGTTCTCGAGAAAAAGGAGCGCTTCGATGTTCTTTATCAGATCCGAGCTCAACGTCCTTCTTTCACCCTCTTCAATATCTTGATGCTGCCGAACAGCTTGTGCTGTAATATATATATTTTCCCCATCTTCACCAATTCCAAAAGCGCGAGGAATGTAATAATGAGCTCATACCTCGTTACATCCGGTGGAAAGAGCGACTGGAATAAAAGCTCCGCCTCGTTTATGAGATAGTTCAGTATCTCGTCGATCTTGTCATCTATGGATATGTTTTCCAGCTCGATACTATGAAAAACACTTCTGTCGACCTCGTTTGCCACCCTTGAAAAAGCGACGATAAGATCCATGATCGATATCTCTTCCCAGTTGTCCTTATCGTTGAAATCGATGATAAGCTGGGTCTCGCGTCGAACAAGAGTCCTGCTGTGCTCGAGGTTATCCTTCAGCAGCTGTGCCGCCCCCTTATATTTCTGGTATTCGATGAGGTTCTCGATGAATGCTCGCCGCTCGTCTTCTTCGTCATCGTTAATCTCGAGCTCAACGGGCAGCAGGTGTTTCGATTTCAGATAGAGCAAAAGAGAAGTCTTGAATATATAGTCCGACGTTTCGTCGAGATCGAGATAGCGGCCGGTACTGGCGCGCCAGAAGGACAACAACCCGTTTGTAATCTGAGAGAGCGGTACTTCATAGAGATTTATCTTAGAGTTTTTAACCAGAAGGAGGAGAAGATCGAATGTCCCCTCGAACTGATCGAATCGTATCCGATAGCCGTCCTTATCGTTTTCCATCTATGACTATTTTTTCCCTTGTCCTGTACAGTATCACGCTCCCACCGGCATCTTGAGTAATCCGGTCACGTATAAACACCTTCTCTTTATTTATCACGAGGAATTCGGTGAGCTCAGCGAGCGGTACAAGCACGAAATTCCTGTCGAACATCTCCCGGTGAGGGATCGTCAGCTTCTCAGTATCGATCCTGATCCCATCCTTGTAGAGTATGTCTATGTCTATCTCCCGAGGCCCCCATCTAAAGCTCTTTTTCCTTCCCAGGTAGGTTTCGATCTTCTTCACATACTCCAGAAGATCGAGCGGCGTCATGTCCCGGGTATCCGTCTTTACAACCATATTGAGAAAATCGTCCTGATCGGCGTATCCGACAGGGGTTGTGTTGTAGAGCGAGGATATTTCGACCGTTCCGAAGCGCTCCTTTATCAGCGAAACGGCGCGAAGGATCTGTTTCTCCCTGTCTCCGATATTGGAACCAAGAGCTAAGAAGGTACCCTTCATTACTACTCTAATCCCAGCACGTCCTCCATGCCGTATAGACCGTTTTTCTTGGTGTGGAGGAATTTGACCGCTTTCAGCGCGCCCGCGGAATAATTTTTCCTGCTTGTGCTTCGATGTGTAAACTCTATACGCTCGCCGTTACCGCCGAACAGTACCGTATGATCTCCGACCGTATCTCCGAGTCGTAACGCCATGATCCCGATCTCTTCTTTACTTCTCTTTCCCGTTACACCTTTTCTGCCGAAAACGCCTATGTCCTCCAGCCGTTTTCCCCTGGCCTCGGAAATAAGTCTCCCGAACCTCATCGCGGTGCCGGACGGTGCGTCGATTTTCTGATTGTGATGGATTTCGAATATCTCGACGTCGTAGTCATCTCCGAACAGCTCCGCCGCCTTTTTCACGAGATGGAAGAGGATATTCATCCCCTGGCTCATGTTCGGTGAAATAAGTATCGGTATCGTATCTGCATGTTTCAGTAAAGACTTGCGTTGGGCACTGCTGAAACCCGTCGTGCCGATTACGACCCCCTTTCCGTGCTTCGCCGCGATTTCCACGGTACGCAACGAATTTTCCGGATTGGTGAAATCGACTATCACATCACTTTTTTTGACCGTCTCTTCCAGATTGTCCGTTATCGGTACCCCGATGGGTTCAACGCCTGCCGCGTTTCCGGCGTCCATACCCATCAGTTTCGAATCAAACCGTTCGACTGCACCCACGATACGGATACCCTTGTCCCGGCTGAAAACGGATATGTGCTCCCTCCCCACTCGTCCGCAGGCGCCGACAATTACAACTCGAATCATTCGCTCCCCCATTTGAGACAAGAAAACGGTATTATTTACTCCTCTTTACTGCTGCTTCTTGGGTTCTTTTTCCTCTTCCGTTTTTATTTCTCCGAAGTACTTTGCACGGACCGCCTTCTCTATTGCAGCCTTAACAGATGGGTTGTCTATAAGAAACGTCTTAGCCATCTCCCTCCCCTGGCCGATTCTCTCCTCACCGTACGAGTACCAGGTGCCGCTTTTTTGTATTATACCCAAGTTAGCCCCGAGGTCGAGCAGCTCACCCTCCTGCGATATACCCTTGTCGAACATGACCTCGAACTCGGCTATCTTGAACGGGGGCGCCACTTTGTTCTTGGCGATTTTTACCTTGACTCTGTTTCCGACGGCATCGGTTCCCTTTTTTATCGTCTCGGTCCTTCTTATGTCGAGTCTTACGGTTGAATAAAATTTCAACGCCCTTCCGCCGGTGGTGGTCTCCGGGTTCCCGAACATAACACCGATCTTCATTCTGATCTGGTTAATAAAAACGACCGAGGTGTTTGATTTGTTGATAACTCCCGTGAGCTTTCTCAACGCCTGAGACATGAGTCTCGCCTGCAGCCCCATGTGAGCGTCACCCATGTCCCCTTCTATCTCGGCCCTCGGTACAAGCGCCGCGACGGAGTCTATGATAATGACGTCCAGTGCGCTGCTCCTTACGAGCGACTCGGTGATTTCGAGCGCCTGCTCGCCGTTATCGGGCTGTGATACGAGAAGGTTTTCGACATCTACCCCGAGGTTTTTCGCGTAATGCGGGTCGAGCGCATGTTCCGCATCGATAAACGCCGCTATCCCTCCCGCCTTCTGCGCCTGCGCAATGATGTGAAGCGAAAGCGTCGTCTTACCGGAAGACTCCGGCCCGTATATCTCTATGATTCTTCCCCGCGGGATTCCGCCGACCCCGAGAGCGATGTCAAGACCAAGCGATCCGGTTGGTATCACGGCGATCTGCATGCCCGCCCTGCGCTCTCCCAGCCGCATTATCGAGCCTTTCCCGAACTGCTTCTCGATACTGAGCAGTGCAGTCTCGAGCGCCTTTCCCTTGTCCGTTTCTGCCATTGTCATCCCCTTTGCCATTGGGTCCTGGGGTCTCACGATACGAGTACGGTATACAAGCATCTTGAGATCCGGGGATCGAAGTTTGAAAATTAAAGTAAACTATACTTATCGATAAATCAAGTGTTTGTTACTTCGAACGGTCGACGCCTTCTTACATATTATACACGTATTCTGAGGATTTTGTTTCGCTGGTTCTGTCTGTTGGGGGGTGATTAACCGATATACTTGATCGATCTTTCCGTCATCGCTTTCCATTCACGAACGTTCGGGACCAGATCGCTTTGCGGGTACCGTTTTATGAATTCATTGAACACCTTGAGAGCCCGTACGAATTCCCTCTTGTCGTAATAGATAAAACCCTTCATCATCAGCGCATCGGGGTCCTTCATCGATACGCCGTTTTCGAGCAGCTTGTCTATCAACCGGATCGATTTGCCGTTATCGTGCGTTTCGTAGTAATACTCCGCGAGACGGTAGAGTGCCAGCTCCTGGTAGGTCGTTCCGGGAGCCTCCATGTCCACTTTCTCGAAAAGTTCTATCGCTTGCGGGTATTTTTTCTTTTCGTACAGCGCCTCCGCGTAATCAAAGAGATTTTTAATGTAGTACGTCTTGATGACACCGGTCTTGTCGTGTTCCAAAAGCCCTTCGAGCAGTCCTATTCCCTTCCCGTATTCTCCAGTCTTTAGATACAGCCGTGCAAGCCCGAGCCTGCTTATCGGTGAATCGACCCTGGCAAGGGCCGCCTCCGCTCTGCGGTATTCACCGAGATCAATGAGAAGATAACCGAGCTCGACGTATAGTCCCCTAATAACCGCCTGGTCCGTCAGTGTCTCGACTTTGATATCGAATCCCGAGATAAGAAGCGTACGCAACCGGCTTTTTGCTTCCCTAAGACACAACGCTGCCTGCCCGCCGCCTCTGTCCTGGGTACTCTTTTCTATGAACTCTTCTATGGAAAGAACCAATGCCTTTTTCTGAGAAACGGTGGCTTTACAAACCCCCTTTCTATAAAGCCTGGCGACCGCCAGTACCGCGCCGGACCACCAGTTGTCGACCGTCTTCAGCGATGTATCCGATATCAGCAGCTTGTAGGTTTCCTGAGCCGACCTGTACTGCCCTGCTCTCTCGTATGTGTCCGCCAAAAGATACAGGGACGGTGCAGTTACCGCGCGGTACTCATACTCCGAGAGAACCTCCCGTATGACATCTATCGCCTCGGGGTAGCTTCCCTCGTTTATAAGGAGGATGGCGCCGTTCATACGTGTTGCCGCCTGACGCATGCGGGAGAAGTACCATACGCCGTATACTCCTCCTGCAACCAGAACTACGGCTAGTAGTATATAGAGAGCCTTTTTCACTTTCTTTTTCCTCCAGGGGCGGCAAAGCTGTACAGCAGTATGAGAATACAGCTCAAGAACATTGCTGCGAGCATGTTTATATTAAATATATCGGACAATCTATCGAATATACCATTAGGTCTGCCCAATAAAAAATCACCGAATACGGCGCCGATTATACCGATTATGAACGCTACAAGGAACCTGCCGAGCACCCTTTTCCGCAGAATAAAATACACGAACACGGCGCTTAAAAACCCCACGAGCACGTACAGCCCGTATCCTATAAGATTTCGCAGCCACTCCTCCATCAAAACCCCCACTGCTTTTTCTTTATCGGCATGCGGCGTCCGGGAAGGCAACTTCCGCTTGTCCGATTGAGACTAAAAACGTTTATTCAACGCCGTCCGGCCACAAACCGAACCCCGCTTTTCCGCTCTCGGCCATACCCGTTCCGTATGCGGATACGGCGAAGTAGTACGCACCACCGAGATCTTTGAATGAATAGTTCGAGTCCTGCGGAGAAAGCAGACCTATGTCGACGGTGTAGAGCGAAGTTGCCTCCCCCGTTTTTGCGATCGTAGGTGTTGTCAGCATTCCGTCGTATTCGCATCGCAGGTAGATTACGCCCGAGCTTTCCTTATACCAGAGGTTGTACCCTTCGAGCAGCGCTTCGTCGTCGCCGTAGAATTTCAGGATCTCCCGCGTCATGGATAGGTTGTACGGGGCCTGAAGCGCTTCGTCGACATCGTATATTCCGCACGAACAGAGGAACATGCATGGTAGTATGACAGATACGGCCGCAAGCAATCGTTTTCCAAAAAGGTTCCCCTTTTTGCTCTTCACGCAGTTTCCTCTTTATTCGGCTTTGTGCCGTTTAGCCTTTTTTGGATCTCCTTGAGAAAATCATACGCCCTGGCGTCTCCGGTCCGTTCGTAGCAGGCCATGAGGTACCCTACTGTTTTTTCGAGCTCATGCCTGTAAAGCAGCGCCATCTTAAGGGCCGGAATCGAATTTTCGAAGTTATTGCTCATGTATTTTATAATACCGATCCGAAGGTACGCCTCCGCGAATCTCATTCTCTTCAGAGGTTCATCTTCGGGGTCCACCCATATGTCGTACACGCTTACCAGGTCGTAGCCTTTTTTGTTTTCATCCTCTCCGATGATCTGCTCGTACACGGTGAGCGCATCGTTGTAACGCTCCATGAGAAAAAACACCTCGGCTTTCGTGTATCTGGCCTCGTAAATGGCGTCCGGTATCTGCAGCACGTCCGCATTACGCTGTACGATTTCTATCTGCGAAAGAGCAAACTCATATAGTCCTTCATCACGGTATATCTTCGCGAGCTGTAAATTGACCTCCGGATAGACCCTGCCCTCTTTTCCCGCCCGGATCAGTGCCTTCTTGTACTCATAGATCGCATGCCCGGTATCACCCCTCCTGAAGTACCCGTCACCCCTTCCCTTGTAAACCCATGCCGGCTCGTCGATCCCCGCGGCACCCGCCTTCGAGAGTGGGAGCGCGCAAACGGCAAAACATAGGGATACAAGTACTACAAGAAGTGTTCGCACCCTCATGATATCCCCCTTCAAGCTATTTCCAGAGCTCTCGCGCGTCGTTCACCCTCTTTTTTGTCTGTACGACCAGTTTAGACATCCACTCGTTCTTGTACTTAATATCGTATCTCTCGAGGTCCCTGATAAGCGTCAGCAATGCTTTGTAGTTCGGCCTTTCTTTCGGCGGTATCGGTACGGTACTCTGTCTGTTCTCTGCAAGGAGCTCTTCCGTTTCCCGAATGAGATTGCAGTTGTTTTCAAGCCGCTTCCCGAGGTTTACCGCTATATTGAGAAAGAAATCCTGGCTGTTCTGCGCGGCCTCTTTCAGGTTCTCGGGTTTTATTATCGTTATATTGCAATCGGTGACTGTCTTGATCGTCGCAGTCCGCCGTTCACCGAGTAAAAGCGCCATCTCTCCTATTACCGTTCCGGCGTCATGTATGTCCGCTACCTTCTTCCCGCCGATGAGTACTTCAAGATTCCCCCTGTTGAGGATGAACATCTCGTTTCCTTCCGCGTTCTCTTCACAGAGTATCGACCCTGCGCGCAGGTTGAACGTGTAATCCGAAAGTTGTTCCATGCTCATCATCAGTCCCTGTTTCGAAGCGCCGCGTCTGAAAGCGAGCCCTTTTGTATATACGAGGCTGTTCGTATACCGGTCTATCACCTCCTTGAGCCATCCCGTTCGAACCTTCTCGTACATCTGCTTCAGCTCATCTATTACCTCGACGTAGAGCCTCGCATATTCCTTGGACGCCATGTCCGTACCGGAGAGCTTCTTCTCCTTGTTGATATATATCCTGTTGGTAATACCCAAAAATCGTGCGATATTTTTCGTAACCGTATACGCGATGTTGTAGTTGGATAAAACCTTGTAGAGATTCTGGGGCGGTATCTTGTCTACCTTGGATTCGTCATCCACATACACAGACTGAAAACGGAAATATTCGTCCCGTTCCGATTTATATGCAATTAGAGGCTCTTCCGCACCGAAGACGATCTCTTTTCCTTCAAGATAGTATTTGTCCTCGGCACTTATCTCGAATGTAATCTTTCCCTCGTGAAGGATATATGCAGCATCCGCTATGTCCATCACTTCATATATCTTTCGCATGGGACAAACCCCTCTTCATATGATTCATTCTTTCTCTTCGGTATCGGCTGCGAGTGATTCCAACGCCTTTTTCGCCTCTTCGCGGACCCGTACGTTCGTATCATATTCCGCCTTGAATTTCAATATTTCCTCGGATTCTTTGTAACGCAGTTTTGACAGCCCTATAATCGCGTAATATCTCACCCTATCATAATCCGATCGAAGCGCTTTCATCAGAACTCGTCCGCATTCCGTACATTCCAGGTCCGCGATACCCTTCGCCGCATACGTCGCGACGTCGTGATCCTTGTCCAAGAGGGCTTTTTCCAGCGTTTCAAGCACGCTCGCTTTTCCGATCTTGCTCAGCGAGAGTACCGCGTACATTCTCATTATTTTCGGTTCGTAGGTGTTTTCGACGATTGTCTTCATCGTATCGATCGATTGGGTGCTGTCCATTTCACCGAGCGCGAGTATCGCCCTTGCCCGTATATCTTTTTCTTCGTAATCGTCATCCACGAGATTTATGAGAAGCCCTTCGACGCTTTTATCGCCGATCTTTCCAAACGCATCTATTATCGCCAACCTAGTCCGCAAAGGCGTTTTTTCGTCTTTGAGCATCTCGCGCATCGGCACGATACAATTTTCCGCGCCCGTTTCGCCCGCCGCGCTTATCAGCGATTCCGTATAATCCGTTGTCTTTCCCTCTCGCGACAGCTCTCTTGCTAAAAGACGGGCGGTCTTATCACCTAAACCGCCGTTATCTTTCTGCACCATACCGAGATACCGCACGAGACTCATTCTGACGTTTTCAGAATGCGAATCAGAAAATGCGTCGATCACTTCGTTACCGATTTCAGTACCGAGGTCTTTGTGAACTCCATCGAATGCCGATGCAATATCCGAGTCTGTACCGTATTGTAATAATTTGATATAGTAATCTGTGTCTGAAGCAATTATGTTATGTGGTAGTACAATACTTGCTATGCATAGTAATGCTGTTATTAAATATAATCTCATCGGCCTATAAAGCAAATTCGGAAACGCGAATCCGTTCAGGATATTCATATACTAATATCGGATTATGTCTGTGTATATTTATTCATCTTTATGCGTTGGGGACTATTTCCTGTTCCTTGTCGGGGCGGATAATTTAAGCCCCGTTCGTATTTCCTTCAGGGAACAAGAGGAAACGCTGCACGGACGCGGCGCTTCCGGCCCTTGGAAGGAGAAGGTCTACCTCTACCCCGCCATCATTCAGAAGAAATGGCTCGAGTTCAAGTACCGTGACAGGTTCATCCCTGTCGGCAAGTACGACAACGTGCTTCCGCTCGAGCTTTCTTACCCTTCCGTCAATCAAGCTTCCGTCCCGCTCGAAGTCTCGTTGAAGTCGAACGACAAGGAATACAAGGGACTTTCAGTCATGCTTACCGATGCAGCCGGTACCGTACGGTGGGAAAGGACGATCGGACACATACGACGCGGAAAAGAATGTAAATTTCAACTCCTTGTAGAAACCCCCGGCGTATATCGTTTCCATGTTTTTGTCGATGACGTTTCGTACGTAAAAACACATATTTTTTTCTTGTCGTACCGCGCTAATTCCCGGGACCATGTCCCGATAGATGATTTTCCGTACGGAGAATCCTCTTTCGGCGACGAATTCTACTGTTCCCGATGCAATAGCAGGATATACCCCGTTGATAAATCCGAATCCGAGAGGTACGAGTATAAGAATTATATACCTTTCAAGGACTATCTTGATACGCAGAATCTGGAAGTTTCTTCGATTACGGATTTCATCATGTCTCTCCCGCACTCACATGAGCATAAGCGCGGCCTTGTTCACCTTCTGAACATGCTGCGGCTCGCAACTGTTGACGACGAATTGACAATCGTCAGGAATCTTTTTAAGGACGATCCCGAATTCGCCTACTTCATAACCAACAGGCTCTTTCTGTTTCAGATGATTCCGATTATGGAAGACAGGGTTCTTCAGCTCATTCTGAATAAAACGGACGACGATACCGTTGCGGAGTGTCTCAAGGGTGAATCGAGCGATCTCGTCCGCAAGGTACTCACAAACGTCTCGAAACGCAGGGCACTGAGTATAGAGACCATGTACCGTGAACCCAAGCGGCCTGACAACGATTCGGTCAAGGACGATATGCAGAGAACGATCAGGACCCATTTCGAGGAACGCTTCGGCAGGATACTGAAAATACCGGAAAACACGAAATCTCGATACGCAACCTCCGTGTTCTCAAAAGACAAAAACGCCGGATTCGGCTGGCATGATAGTGACATTCTCGTGCGGCGGGGAAAAGACCTCTTACTATGCCGAAATCCCTCGCACCACGCTTCTTTGCCGGCCGGCCCGTGCTCCCGCTATGACCTCGAGGCCTCGGGGGACATGCTTTTTTCCGTTTGCGTCGTTTCTGAAAGCGCGATACTCTTGAAATGTGAAGAAAAATTGAAAACAGCGATGATTCACATCTACGACTGGGCTACGAGCATCGAACGCTGCGAAATAGCGGAGGATCTCTCCGAGCATACCGTCCTACCGCTTGCGCGCACTCAGGATACGGCCGTGCTCACCATCGGCGCCATAGACCGTAAAAACATGGGGCGGGAACAGGTCATTCGGATCAAAATATGTTGAGCTGATATTTTTTCAGGTTATCTGCCGGGTACTGTTATTATCGTATTAAAAGAGTGTTGCTGAAATTTTCTATTTGAGATACAATATCAATCCAAAAACTACTTGAAGGAAGCCATATGCGCGTCTATGTTGCGGGTACGAGAATGAACGACGGGAAGACGATCACGGCGCTCGGTCTGCTCAGTGCGATAGGAGATTACTATCACAACGTCGGTTACATCAAACCTGTCGGCCAGAAGGTCCAGGATATAGGCGGGCACAAGATCGACAAAGATGCAAACCTGATGAACGAGATCTTTCAGATCGGAAACGAGCTCATGGACATGAGCCCGGTCGCAATCCCGCCCGGGTTCACCGAGGAGTATATCCTCCACGGAGATCCCGAGAAACTCAAGCGTCACCTTATACAGTCCTACCTCCGTGCGAGCCACGGGAAAGATTTCATGATAATAGAGGGTACCGGCCACGCGGGTGTGGGGACGGTGATCGATCTCTCCAACGCAGAAGTCGCGAGGCTGCTCAATGCGCCCGTCGTACTTGTTACGCTCGGCGGTATAGGCCGCCCGATAGACGAGGTGAGTATCAACAAGGCGCTTTTCGACAGGCAGGGGGTTAATCTCCTCGGCGTGGTAGTGAATAAGGTAACCGAGGATAAGTATGACAAGATCAACAAGCTTGTACGGGAAGGATTCCGAAAGATCGGTGTGGAAGTGCTCGGCGTGGTGCCGTTCTGCCCGCAGCTCTCGAACCCGACGATACGTCAACTCATGGAGGATATTAACGGCAAGCTGCTGTGCGGCGAGAAGGGTTTGGAGGAAACGGTGAGCAAGATCATGATCGGTGACATGCCCGCGCATTCGGTCCTGGAGTTCTTTCACGGCGATGAGCTTCTCATCACTCCCGGAAACCGTGAGGACCTCATACTGGCCGCGATGAGTGGGTGCGTTATCGGTATATCGAAGGCGTACTGCGTAAAAGGAATCATTCTCACCGGCGGCATCACTCCGTACAAGACCATAATGAGGCTCATAAAGCGTACCAACATTCCCATAATCATGGTGCAGGAAACCACCTACGAAACTGCACGCAGGCTGAATAATCTCATCGTGAAGCTTCGCCCGGAGGACACGGACAAGATCAAGCGCGCGACCGCCCTCATCAAGAAATACGTCGATGTCGAAGGGATCATTTCGAGGGTCAAGGATATCTACAGGAAGAGAGCGTAGCGAAGAGCTGTGAGCTTTTAGTAACTGATTTTTATAGAATAATTTATAGCAGCCGGAAACCATTCCATACTTCTTACCTATTTCAAACAGGGGCCATGCCTTTTTCAGGCGCGGCCCCTCTGTTTTTCAATCCTGCCGCCCCTACTCCAGCCCTGCCTCTTTTATGATTTCCGGAACCGTATCGTCCCAGCCGAGGGGCATCAGATGTACTCCCTGGCACATCGGTTTCAGGTCTCGTATAATCCTCGCTGCAATCTCTACCGCCTTTTTCTTCCTGTCCTCCTTCTTCGTATCGGCCATTTCCTGTACCATCTCTTCTGGAACGAACACTCCCGCCACATTGGCATTCATGTACTTTGCCATGGCTGCGGACTTCAGGACTACGATGCCGGCCATTACCGGAACATCGAAATTCTCTATTTTGTTCATGAACTTTTCGAATGTCGATACGTCATATACAGCCTGTGTCTGAAAAAATTTCGCGCCGGCATCCATCTTTTTCTTCATTTTGATAATTTGAAGCTCCACCGGATCATACTCCGGCGTTACGACCGCGCCGTGAAAGAAGCTCGGGGCCCCGTCCAGCTCGTTGCCCGCTAAATCATGTCCCTCGTTCAATCCCGTTACCGCTTTCACTAATTGTACCGAATCGAGATCGTATACACCCTTGCTCTCCTGGTGATCGCCAAGATTGTTATGGTCTCCTGTCAAACAGAGGACGTTTTCAATACCAAGCACCCACGCGCTCAGCAGGTCGGACTGGAGCGCGATCTGATTCCTGTCCCTGGTTACCATCTGGAAGATGGGCTCGATACCGTTCTGTTTCAGAAGATGGCAGACCGCCATTGATCCTATTCTCATTACCGCGCTCTGATTGTCCGTTACATTTACGGCGACCACCCTGTCCTTTAACAAGGTTTTCGCCTCATGCAAGGGGCCTTCAATATTTACTCCTTTCGGAGGACCTATTTCGCCCGTTACTGCAAACTCTCCGCTTTTAAGTTTCTGTGCCAGTTTGCTCATTCACAATCTCCTTTTTCGTATTAGTCCTGATCGATTGTTATCAAGCCCGCAAGGGATTTAAACGTCGATTTCTTCGGGCCTACTACAAGACTTCTCGGCTTGCTCCATCTCCCGTAGTTCTTGGGAGCCTGATACTGATACAGCAGATCCACCTTCCCGAGTGATTTCAACCGTTCGTATATGAGCTGCCAGCCGCAGTCCTGCTCGCTGTCGACTTCGCATTTTCCGTCTTTCGACCCTCCGCAGGGGCCGTTCATTAATCCTTTCGGACAGAGGGTCAAAGGACAGAGCCCCCCCGTCATCTCGACGATACACTCCCCGCAGAGCGAGCAATATTCAGTGATGAAATCCTCCCGTACCGTTTCCCCTCCGAAAATCGTGTCACAGCCCGGATGCACCGGTTCCCCGCCGGTCGCATCGATAACCGTATGTATTCCCTGCCCGCAGGATAGTATTAGAAAGGAGTCGGCTTTCTTTGCGGACTCTTTATAGTCCTCGTTCAACATCTTCTCCGCGATTGAAAGTTTGCACAGGCTTCCCCCGTTCGGCGGTGCGGCCCACCCGGTAACGGCAATACCCCTTTTTTCCAGGCGCTCCGCCATGTACTTCGTTTCTTCCTCTCCGCCGGAATGGCATTTCGCTGCACAATTACTGCATCCTACGACAAAAACCTTTTCTCCCTTCTTGAAAAAATCGATTATCTCGTCCAATGGTTTCTGAATCGTTGCGTGCATTAAACACACCTCCTCTTCAATTCTTTTCAGATGGTTTTAAACATTATAATAATATTCGGAAATTCTGCAAAACTAATTACACTGACAAATTGTTTACACACATCCGGCCTCTTTTTTTCGAGTCCCGTCACCGTTTGGGCTTTTAAAACCCAATGTTCATGCTTGCCGTCCTGTACGTTCGTCTAAAGCCTCGACAAGCTCCCTGAGATACAGTGCAATAACCGTAGCCCCCGGATCCTGTACGCCTCGCGTCCTCTCTCCGAAGGACCGCGCCCTTCCCTGTTTGGAAACCATATCTATGGTTCGTTTCATTCCCGCTTCCGCCGCTTTTTCCGCGTCACGTAGACAGCCTGCAGCGGTCTTTCCCTGTATGGAAGCCGCCTTTGCCGCTGCTGTTGCAGGAATGAGCGCATCGAGCATTGTCTTGTCGCCGGCCTGTGCTTTACCTAGTCTCATTATTCCCTGCACCGCGGCTTCGAACATTGCGGCAATTACCGTCGAGTCTACCTCGCTCTTTTCCATTACCGTTACCGCCGCCTTTCTGAAACCGGTAGCCAGAAAGGCGCTGAATGTGGAGGGGTTGGCTTCACTGAATGCGTTCCCGGATTTTTTCAAAATATCGGTAATCGTCTCGTCGGATGCCTCCTCCAGATATTTCTCAATCGCCCTGAAACCCTTCTGGACGGTGATACCGAGGTCACCGTCTCCGATCTCGGCATCGAGATCACGAACCTGCTTCACATGATTCGCCTGCATCCTGACGGCCGCTTCCTTTAAAACGACGATTACGTCTTCTTTACGTAAACTCCCCGTATTCATACACCTACTCCCTCTTTCTATATTATTTTATGCAGTAAAATTTATTGGTGTTACGGTACATCGAGCGACAATTACCATCAGTATCGAGGCCGGATTGCTTCATCGAAGCTTCAATTTCGGGCATATCGACTATTCCGGTTTGTCCCGGCACGGCATAATTCCCGAATGATACAAAAATGGATACGGTTTCTCGTTTTTCATCGAGTGTGACGGCCCGTCCTAGTGGGTACGGCGTTCGGACATCTCGTGCATCAACTCTTTCAACGCGAAATAGGTCCTCCTGTACTTGTCGAAATAGAATTCGTACTTCTCATGATTTTCAATTACCGGTTCTATCTTGCGTTGTATCCTCACCATGTTATTCGAAGCTTCGACGAGATTTCTGTAGGTTCCGGTTCCGGTCATCGCACATATTGCAGAGCCGAGTATTGTGGATTCCGTAAACTCGGTTATATAAAAAGGAATGTTGCTCACATCGGCATGGATCTGTAGCCAGAGATCGCTTTTCACCGTGCCGCCGCTTATATATATCGATTCCACATTCAGTTTGTTTTCTGAGAGAGTGCGGAGTATATTTTCAGTTCCAAAGGCGACACCTTCCATTATCGCTCTGAAGATGTGCGCGGGTTTGTGTTTTAACGTAAGGCCCCAGATTGCACCCTGGACCAAATAATCCGTATACGGATTTCGATTACCCTGCCAGTAATCGAGCACAATCAAACCCTCCGAACCGATTGGAATCATCGATGCTTTTTCGTTCAGCACATCATAGTGACTAGCCCCCCTCTCTAATGCTTCCATTTCCTCTTTTTTTGAGAAATTGTCTTTAAACCATTTAATAATCGATCCGCTCGATACCTGCCCTCCCTCGAGAACATTCAATCCCGGTATAAGACAATCGGGATGAGGCCCGAATATGCCTTTTATATACACGTCCTTGTCGGTAATCGGTAAGAGTACGTGAGAGGAACCTGCGATCAATGCCGCACGGCCGGGCTTTGTCACATTGAGGCCGAGCATTCCGATATACGCGTCGCAGCCGCCTTCTGCGACGATAATATTCGGCTTCAACCCGAGTGCCTGGGCTGCGTTTCTCGATAATCTTCCGACAACCTCTCCCGGTTTCAGTATCCTTTTCGGGAACTTTTCCGTTACATTTTCGAGTCCGATTTTACTATAGAAGTCGTACGGCCAGCCTCCTTTTCTGTTATTATAAAACCAGCGATGTGTAATATGATTGATACTGAGTGCTTCCTCCCCTGTGAGCCGTAAGTTGATCCAGTCCGCCTGTTCCATGAATAATTGTGTTTTTTTATAGATCGTGGGCCTGTTTTCTTTAATCCAGAGAATTTTCGGAATCATCCATTCTGCGCTGACACCGGCCTGAGAACGGTTTAATACGGGGTCTTTTGTATCGAATATTTTTCTTGCTTGTGGTGCAGAGCGGTTATCCATCCAGAGTATCGCGCTGCCTATCGTTTGTAAATCGTTATTCAGTAGCACCGTTGTGCTGGAAGTTCCATCCACACCGACAGCCGCTATTTCTTCCGGATTGATTTTACTTTTCTGTAGTGTAGTATGAGTTGCTTCAACCAGCGCTTCCCACCATTCTTTCGGGTCCTGCTCAGCCCATCCTGGCTCAGGGTATTTCGTCGCATACTCTTTCGTCGAGAATGAAACTGGTACTCCCTTGGCATCGAAAATACCGACTCGCATTCCACCCGTTCCTGCATCGATACCAAGTACATACGGTTTTTCATATTTCATGGAATTCCTCGAAGTACGGTTTTCTTGTCTCCCTCACAATATCTAAAGCAAAGTTTACTTTCTATCTTATTTTTAATTTTTATTTAACTATTTTGTAAGATATATTGCTTTCTGTCAATTAAAATCATTTTCGGTTATTTAACTATGTTTAATTATTTATTAAACTTCGTCATATGGGTTAAATACTTTTAATTTCTTCTATTATTTATCTTATAGCCTTTTTCGTAATATGGTGTATGGCCACGGATTTTTATGAGGAAAGTTTAAGCATTATTTTGTTTAATTTTTTTAATTTTTTAACTTGACATACAGACATTATATGCTAAAATCACTTAATATTTTGCGAGGTTTTTATTATTATTTAAATTAAGGAGGATACAATGATAAAGGTCTTTTATTGCGGTGACGAGGTGATGCTTATTACGACGTACGTGAAGGGAATGAACGCATGGACGGATGGTGTAGTTCATGACGAGTCTTTTCATTTACGAGAAGCCTTGGCAAAGGACCCCGAGATAGATATCACACATGTTCCGACGCACAGAGTGCAGCGTGAATTCCCTATGCCCGACGACATTATGAAATACGATGTCGTGATTTTCAGCGACGTGGGTACGGACACGGTAATCATGTACGAGGATAGGTTCCTTCATTGTCCCATGGGGAAGGACAGGCTCATGGGCCTTAAAAAATTCGTAGATAACGGCGGTGGCCTGGCCGGAGTCGGCGGATGGATGTCGTTCGGGGGAATGTTCGGTATGGCCAAATGGCACAAAACCCCTCTTGAAGAGGTGCTTCCTGTAACCTGTTATCCGTATGACGACAGGGTTGAAATATCTGAGGGAATGACTCCCACACTCGTCGATAAGACTCATCCGTTTTTCAAGGGAATCGACTGGTCGAAAGCACCGCTTATGTTCTCAGGGTATAACGAAGTCAAGATAAAACCCGAAAGCACCCTCCTTGCCGAATACAACGGCGACCCGATAATCGTTGCCGGAAAATACGGAAAGGGAAGAACCATGGTACTCGCATCCGACCCGGCGCCCCATTGGGGTCGCGGGATGGTCGAATGGAAGGATTATGACAAATTCTGGCTGAACGTTGTTAGATGGCTGGATGGTAAATAGTGTAATTTAAATATGATTAAGGAAGCATTATAAATGAAAAAAATAATAAACACGCCGGAACGGGTTGTGGATGAAATGCTCGAAGGCATTGTCAGGGCCTATCCCGGTCATCTGAAAATAGCACCCGGCACGAAGAGAACGGTTATGCTGGCCGGAGCGCCGGTTAAAGGCAAGGTTGCGATCATAACCGGCGGAGGATCCGGTCATCTGCCGCTTTTTCTGGGCTACACCGGCCAGGGGCTGCTCGACGGTACCGCCGTAGGCGACGTCTTCTCATCCCCTTCTTCGAATGAAATATTTACGCTGTCGCAAGCTGTTCACGCTGGAAAAGGTGTTCTCTACCTCTACGGTAATTATGGGGGGGATATCCTTAATTTCGATATGGCCGCGGAAATGGCCGAGGAAGAGGGTATCGAAACTGCCACTTCAATAGGAACGGACGATGTGGCCTCCGCCCCTGCGAATGAAAAAGAAAAACGCCGCGGTATCGCCGGAATCCTGTATGCCTACAAAATCGCAGGGGCGAAAGCCGCGTCCGGGGCGTCTCTTCGGGAGGTTAAAAAGTGGACAGACAGGGCGATCGAGAACACCCGGACTATGGGAGTGGCGCTCAGCTCGTGTACGATACCGGCAGCAGGTGAACCTACCTTCTCCATCGGCGATGACGAGATGGAGATCGGCATGGGGATTCATGGGGAGAAAGGGGTGGAGAGAGGCAAGCTGAAGAGCGCCGATGAGATTGCGGAAATAATGACCACTATCATTATCGATGACCTGCCGTTCAAGAGCGGTGACGAGGTTTCGGTTCTAGTAAACGGTCTCGGTGCGACCGCGCCGCAGGAACTGTTCATCCTCTTTCGAAAGGTAAGCATGATTCTCGCTGATCGAAAGATAAATATTTACAAGTCCTTTATAGGTGAGTATGCGACGTCTATGGAAATGAAGGGTGCGTCTATTTCTCTTTTCAAACTGGACGAAGGGCTGAAAGCATTACTGGACGCTCCCTGCCACTCACCTTTTTTGCTACAGCAGATATAAGAGTGCCGACGAAGGGGGGTGAGAACGTACAAACAAAAAATTCGATTGTCAGTACACATTTTTAAAAGGAGAATAGGAATGAAAAAAAAGGCGTTTGTTGGATGTTTGGTAGTGGTGATGATGTTGCTGTTCGTGTTTGGCACCATGGTTGCAACTGCGCAGTATTTGCCCGACCCGAGAGTGAAAAAGGACGGGAAATTGACTGTCGCCGTATGTTGCCATGGTCTCGAGGCTGAATCCTGTCAGAGGGACTACCAGCAGTACAAGATCGAATGCGCCCACAGAGGCTGGAAAATGATAGACTGTATGACTGCGGGATTTACCGGAGAGGAGCAGCGAAGGACCCTGGAAACCCTTATCCAGAAGAATGTGGATGCCATTGTAATCACCTACTTTGACATGGAAGCTGTCGCCGATCTCGTTATCAAGGCGCGGCAGAAGGGAATCGGAGTATACAACCTCGATACAGAGGGAAGGCCTGGTGTTATCCTGAACGTTACACAGAACAACGCTGTCGCGGGTTCGATGATCGCCTACTGGGGTTTACACAGAATGAACCTCAAGGGAAACGTAGCGATTTTGAGCGCGAAATGGCATATTCTGCGGCGGCGGGCGTATGTTGCGGCCACCCTGTTCGAGCGTGATTTTCCTGCGGTGGATCTTCTTGCAGAAGAATTCCTCATCATGGAAGGGTATCCTGAAAAAGCGTACAACACTGCGGCGAACTGGATGACCAAATACGGAAACAAGCTCGACTGGATATTCGGCGCATGGGACATTCCCGGAATATACGCGGCCCGGGCCGTTGAGCAGGCCGGTTTTACTCGGGACGATATATTCATTACAGGAATCGACGGCGGCTCTCAGGCGTATTCCATGATCAGAAAAGGAACCCCTTTCGTAGCTTGCATAAGCCAGCCGTTCGAGCTCTATGCGCATACTATTTTCGAAGCTATTAATGAGGTACAGGTCAAGGGAATCAAACCCGGTGCCAGGGGTTCAATGGTTCCTGCATGCGGAGTCATTTATCACACGCCGGTGTTGACCGACGAAACCAATGTTCCCGATCCGGGCCAATCCATCCACGCGGTGTTCAACTACTATGGATATAATCCAAACGACATGAATGCCTGGTACAATTGGAAGGACAAGGGCGGCCCCTACATGATCCAGGACTAAGTGGAGTGTTTGACTCGTTCAATCCAAGAGGGCGAATTATCGCTCTCTTGGATTCTTTAATTGAGGTGAGATAATGAGCGAATCCGAATTTACCCAAGAAACGTTTCAATCAGAGCAGGATAACAGTACTCCTGTGTTGGAAGTAAGCGGGCTCACGAAACGTTTCCCCGGAGTCACCGCACTCGACAATGTCGATCTTACCGTATATCCGGGTGAGGTTCATGCGATCGTCGGGGAAAACGGTGCGGGGAAAAGCACGTTTTGCAACATCGTGACCGGCATTATGACTCCGGATGAGGGTGAGATTCACATATCCGGCAAATTGCAACAGTTTACTCACCCGGCTCAGGCCCTTCAGGCCGGGATCCGAATGGTATATCAGGAAAGAAATCTCATTCATTTCTTGACCGGAGCGCAGAACATCTGTCTCGGAGAGGAACCGGTCAAATGGGGTGGTATAGTTAATGAAAAAATACTTTATCGGAACGCGGAAAAGTTGAGAAAACGTATCGGCATAGACATTCCGCTTGAAATACGCGTGTCCGAGATGAGCGCGGCGCAGAGGCAAATGATTGAAATATTGCGGGCCCTCCTCTATAAACCCGCACTACTTATTCTTGACGAACCCACATCGAGCCTAACGGAATCGGATGTGGAGATACTGTTTAAAACCTTGAGACAGATCAAGGAAGAGGGCATTTCCATTATATTTATCTCACACAAGATGGAAGAAGTCTTTTCCATTTCCGATGTTATCTCGATATTTCGAAATGGAAAAAAGATCATTACGAAAAAAAACGGTGAAATGGATCGCGAGGAATGTATCAGATATATGGTAAATCGCAATATTGAAAGCCTATTTCCCGACGTACACCCGTCCGACACAGAAAATGTGCTAGAGCTTGAAAGTATAAGCGACGGTATTTTCCTTCACGATATCAACCTCTCTCTGAGAAAGGGTGAAGTCGTCGGATTATACGGGCTTGTCGGTTCCGGCCGTACCGAGCTCGCTGAGTTGCTATACGGATTGAGGCCCATTAAAGAGGGAAAAGTATATCTCAATCAAGAGGAAATAATTCCAAGCACGAAAAAAATGCTTGATAAAAAGGTATTCCTCGTTCCGGAAGATCGAAGGGAGAAAGGATTATTCTTCAATCTTAATCTAAGAACAAACCTGACAATATCTTTCTTCGATAGGCTTGTGTCTTATTTGGGTATTATAAAGAAGAAAGAAACAATTGGTCTGGCAAAAAAGATTGCCGACTCGGATCAATTGAAATTGAAGTATTCCAATATTAACCAGAATATAGACGAGCTGAGCGGCGGAAACAAACAGAAGATCGTCATCGGTCGGTGGATATCCCATGAAGAAGTGAATGTGCTTATTATGGATGAACCGACACAGGGGATAGATGTCGGGGCGAAATATGAAGTGTATACGATTATTCGACACCATGCCGAGAAAAGAAAAGCCGGGGTGCTTTTCATCTCTTCAGAGCTGCCCGAGCTCATCGGTGTGTGTGACAGGATATACGTGTTTAAAGATGGAACAGTCGCCGGAGAACTATCACGAGAAGAGTTCGATGGTGAAAAAATTCTGCATTTTGCCCTATAAGATTATGATTTCATGGGGAGGACTATGTGATGCATGCATCTGAAGGAGTGACGAAAGAAAATCGTATGGATTTTCGCACATACATAAGAAAGTATGGTGTTTTGATCGCTCTGTTGGTCATGTTTGGTATCTTTTCCGCTATTGAGCCTGCGTACTACTCTCTGGAAAACATTTTGATAATCGTACGGCAGGCGAGCATCGTTGGAATACTCGCAATCGGGCTTACTACCGTGATTATTGCAGGGGAGTTCGATATGTCTTTTGCTGCAATCGCTAGTATGACCGGTGTGATGAGTGTGTTTCTTATGGGACATTTTCATATGCCTGCAATACCCGCCTGGCTGATATCCTGGGCAATCGGAATCGGAATAGCCGCGATTAACGGCATTATCATCGTGTATCTCGGCGTCCCTTCGATCATTGAAACGATAGGCATGATGACCATTCTTGCGGGGCTTACGAAGTTCGTCACCAAGGGGGCGACACTCTACTATGCGACGTTTCCCGATCTGTTCCCGATTCTCGGGCGTGCGTTTGTTTTCAAGATAGTCCCTACCCCGGTTATCGTGTTCCTGCTTGTAATACTGGTTTTTGTGATCATTCTCGAGCATACAAAGAAAGGCCGGTATCTGCATGCAGTGGGCGGCAATCCCACTGCATCCATTCATGTCGGTATCGAGGTGCGACGCGTAAAATTCCTTGCGCTTATAATATCCGGGGCCACCGCGGGGCTTGGTGGGATAATGATCGGTTCATTGCTGGGTTCTGGGGTTCCCGGTATGGGAGAAGGAAACCTTATTCCTGGTATCAGCGCGATGTTCCTTGGGGCCGTGTTTCTCAGAGACGGGATGCCGAATATCTGGGGGACGATTGTCGGAGCGCTTCTACTGGCGGTTTTAGAAAACGGATTTATCATGGTAAATATGCCCTTCTTCATGAAGGAGATCGTACTCGGTTCGGTATTGATCATCTCCGTGACAATTGTCGCAGTATTGAAAAAAGGCGAGATTCCCGGGGTTAAACTTCTCTAGTAGTAAATACATGGGTTATACGCTCTCAAACCGCAGGGTGTGAATAATGAACGGGATCCATTTATTATTAAAATTCCGCTGTAAACCGTCCGTGTAAGTTTGATTGAGGTTGTGTTTCTATTAAAATTATATTAAATTATTGTCTTGATTATTAAAACGATTGCAATGCGTTTCAATGATAAAAGATGCACTGGAATAATCGGAATAGCGTACAAGTCAATAAAAAGCGGGAACATGCTGTATGAATGCAAGACTTAAGGATATCGCGGAAAAAGCCAATGTATCTTTAGCTACGGTTTCTCTCGTCATAAATGCAAAGCCCGGCATAAGCGACGAGACGAGAGAAAAAATTCTGAAAATTGCACGGGAGCTCAATTATAAGATACCGGAATCGTCACAGGACAAGTCGAAAAAAGGGACTATTCGTTTCTTAAAAATCGCCAAACACGGCCATACGGTCAACCGTGATCATGAGGTGTTCATAGCGGATTATACGGACGGATTGAACAAAGAGGCGTTATTGAACGGGTACGGGCTCGAGATAAGCACGTTTAAAGCGGAAAATATTGAAGATCTGATCGGTTCTATCGATGATACCGGTCAGGAAGCATTGATTGCTCTTGGTACCGAGTTGGATTTTGAGGATATAACATATTTTTCCAAAGTTAAAATCCCGGTAGTATTTATCGATACCTATTACGACTACTTCAACTTTGATTTCATAGACATGAACAATATTGATGCGGTGTATAAAATCATCAAGCATTTCGTAGACAACGGACATCAGGAGATCGGATTTGTTCGCTCTCCGGTAAAGGTGAAGAATTTTCGATTGAGGGATATCGGATTTAAAAGCGCAATGAAACATTTCAACCTTCCGTATAACGAAAAGAATGTGTTTTCCGTTGATTCGACCATTGACGGCGCCTATTCCGATATGCTTCAAATACTGAAGAAAGGCACAAAGCCGCCTCGGGCCCTTTTTGCGACAAACGATGTAATCGCATACGGATGCATTAAAGCATTGAAAGAAACGGGCTATTCCATACCCGAAGATGTATCGATTATCGGCTTTGACGATCTTCCGATGAGTGCAGTAATGGACCCCCCTCTTACCACCCTGAAGGTATCTAAAACCCGCATCGCAAAGATAGCGATGAAGCACGCCCTTATCAGGGTTGAGAAAAAGAATAAAATGCCCGCTGAAAAGGTGCTTGTCGGCGGAGATTTCATACCCAGGAAAAGCGTTAAGACATTAAACTGATTGATGCCATGTCGATCCTATACAATACGCTCAAGTTTCACGGCATCCTTTAGAGCATACGCCTGTTCGTCGTTATCGAAGTAACAGAAGACATCTCTCCCCTCCTCCATCCATTCGGTAATATTCAAAGCCCACCTTTGTAACGTTTTCGAATCGTATTCTCCCCTGTATGCGCTTCCCGGACCATGAAGGCGGACATATACGAAATCCGCGGTCGCTGCTATTGGTGAGAGCACTCCTCCAAGGTGGTATATGCAAAACGCCGCCCCATACCGGGATAGAAGTTCGAGTGTTTTTTCGTTGAACCAACCGTGATTTCGAAACTCGAACGTGTGTCTACCCTGCTTCGGCAGTGCTTCTAAAAACTCTTTCAAACGTTCGTAATTGAAAGCAAATGACGGTGGCAGCTGGAAGAGTACCGGCCCGAGCTTGTTTCCCAATCCCTCTACATTCTGAAGAAATTTCGAAAGGCTCTCATAGGGGTCCTTGAGCTTCTTCATATGCGTAATATAACGGTTCGCTTTGACTGAAAAGAGGAAACCGTCAGGTGTCCTGTCACGCCATTTTTCGAACGTAGCCTTTTCAGGCAGCCGGTAAAATGAATTGTTTATCTCGACTGTTGAAAACTTTTCTGCGTAGAATGAAAGCCATTCGTTTGTTGAGAGGCCTTTCGGGTAGAAAGGCCCCCTCCAGTGCGCATAGTTCCACCCTGAGGTTCCGATATGAACAGTGCCTCGGTTATCCAATCCGCTTTTTTTATTAAATATCTCGTCAGTCATACCCTTATTATAAGTCTATAGGCATAAAGCAACAATTAATTTATGATTTATTATAACAGTTAGAAATCTATTAACTATTGCAACAACGTCAATGCTGATTGTATCTAAAACTAGTATATCTTCTGCTTATGACTCCCTCTTCTTATTGAACAGTATCAGTACGAGAGAATATATGCCCAACGTTATAAACGGTATATCCGGCAACCATCCTGTTGCCACGGTTGAGGTCCCGATGATGATTGCGTAAATAGTCAGAAGATTAAAAAGCTTCCTGTTTCCCGCAGGGTATTTCAAGGTCAATAGGCTGAGAACGACTATAGTGGCGGGGCACGGCATCAGCCCGTAATATGATAAAAGCAGGTCTTTAACAGTGAAGACAAAACCCTGCCCGTATACATATATCGAGTACCAGAAACTCCATATTAAAAGTAGTAAAACGAAGAATCTGTATTTTTTTACAGAATTTAAATCCAATCCTATCGTAGGATGAATTATTTCCCGTACCCAGTTGTATACGATAATCCCCAGAATCACCGGGACAAAGACGAATGCGGCGAGGTTTGGAATGCCTATACGTGCCCAGTACGAAAAAAGAAAGAGCCAGTTTACGGTAAAATATACGCATACACGTTCCTTAGTTTGTTGCCGCGTATAAACGTCAAGGACAGGATTATTACCATTGCTATATGAAAGAAGACACCGAAAGATAACCCGAATAATTCATATTCCGCCTGTACGAACCGGCGAAACCCCTCTCCGAACACAGCAGGATCGAAATTCATTATTTTACGGCTCTTTAATTTTCAATTTTACTAGTATTACATGAGAGAAATGTCATGTTACAGTATACCTTCGTTTATAGAATACTTCACTAAGTGCATAAATTTCAATATCGAAAAAAACTATATCGAGTTTCTAATAGTACCGGCATGCACGATTTCAGACGTGCTGTTTAAATCTCAACTTGTCATTATAAATAAAACAGCCATCTCGGCTATTACCCATAACTATTATTCTAATCATTTTCATTGATAAATAATCATTTTATTGTATAATTATTTATAAAGTGTCTCCTAATAGACATTAAGGATATTATCTTATCATTTTTTCTTGCTCAATTTGCCGTAATTTCTGTTTACAATGGAGGAATTCATGAAAAATACTTTATTTCTACTGCCCATCATTTTTTTATCAGTTGTAATTTTCAGCTGTGCGCAAAGCTCAAAATATAATCTCCCAGGTCAGGTGCAAGGAATAATCTCGGACGATCAGTTGGATCAGCTTAAAAGTCATGGACTCCCTATAAATGAAGGCCTTACCCCACCGAATATCGAGGGTATATATGTAGCAGATGAGTTAATATGCACATATGATTCCGGGGGATATTTTGGAGGTTCCCTGATTTCTGATTATTATTACAAAATCGAAGATCAAACTGACCAAAATACTTTTACTTTTTCGTATAGAACAGAAAGTGGATCGGATGAAGCGCTGGGAAAAGGTTCCTTTATCTCAGGAAGCGATCAAAATTTCTCCCTGTTTGTTGAAGTTGAAGGCGTTTCTGTTGGGGTTCCTGACATAACTTATAAACAAGTGAAAGTCTATTCAGGGACTTTAACAACCGAGGGTCTCGCGAACTGGAATTACGGGTTTATCTTAACCTATAAATCGGATGATCCAGAACCGCGTCTTATGGCTGTAAACGATCATAGGATTTTCGACGAGCAAGATGATCTAGTGTCTTGACACATAAATAACTTGAATAAATAGTACAGATTATGTTATCATGGGCTTGTACCTTTAAAGAAAAGGAGATAAAGC
>JAFGTF010000025.1 GCA_016934265.1 Spirochaetota bacterium | reverse complement strand
GCCCGTCAGGGCGGGGGGGTGATCCCGCACAACAAACAGTATATACTGTGCGGGGGCAACGCGTTCAATTCCACCGTGACGCTCGCCACGCTGAAGGCGCGCGCCCATATCATCTGCAGGACGAGCCCGTTGGGCCTTCACCTCATGAAATATTTTTGCGCGGAGAACACGGTGGACCTCTCGCATGTGAAGACCGACGGGGAGCTCGCGGTCACGCTTGCCCTGGAGCTGAAACACAAAAACAGGCTCGTGAATCCCATGCTGAACTACCCGGGCTCGGTCGGCGAATTCGGGTACGAGAGCCTCACGGAGGGCGATCTGTCCCTCATAGAAGATACCGACTACCTCATCGTATCGGACTGGCACCTCAATAATAAGGGCAGCGATCTCGCGCGAAAGGTGTTCCGGCACGCGGCGGATTGCAGGTGCGTGAAGTTTTTCGATCCGGGAGAGCCGATGCTGAGAAAAAGCGAGATCGGATCGCTCATGGAAGAGGTCATCCTCGACGGCAACGTCGACGTGCTCGGGCTCAACGAGAGCGAGGCCTGCTGGTTTGCGACCTATTTCGAGCTGGGGTACGAGAAGCGGATGAAAAAGGAGCCGCTCGAAACCCTGGCGGTGGAGTGCTGCAAGGTGCTGCAAGAAAACGTTTCCTGCAGGATCGACCTTCACACCTCCGATTTCGCAGCCTCGTTCGATTCGGAGGAGACATTCGTGCCCGCATTCGACGTGCCGATAGTGAGGGCGACGGGGGCGGGGGACACGTGGATCGCGGGAAACGCCTACGGCGAGGCGATCGGACTCGATCCTGAAAGTCGCCTGCTTTTCGCGAACGCGATCGCCGCGTATTACGTCTCCTCGCCGTCCGGCGACCGGCCGTCGAAGGAGCAGGCGGTCGACTTTATGAAGAACTCCAGCCTCAAGGACATGTCGATGTAACGTTCGTTCTCCCCGTTGGTTCTTCTTTACCGTCAATGGATGGCAGAGCGCGTATCGAGTGCCTTTGTATTACCGATACGAACTGTCCGGTCAGGCGGCGGAATTCGGCGGATATCCTGCGGAATCCGGCATCTCACGGTTCTTCATAGTTTCGATCACTCTAAAGGAGGCCGTGGAAACGAGTCGTAAAAAACGAGTCGTAAAAACGAGCCGTAGAGACGGAAAGAATATTTTTTGCAAATGTTTCAATAACCGGTATAATGGTTTCGTGGTGTTACGCAGGGGAAAGACCGACGCAGGAGGGGGATGAAATGAAGAAATTTCTCTTTATTATTATTGTGCTGTCCGCGATGGGCCTGTGCCCCGCTGTACTATTTTCAGGGGAAACAGGCGGTATCGACGGGGTGCTGCTGGCGCAGGCGGGCTCATCCGTGGCCGAGAAGATCATAGGCGAATGGGAGATGGCACCGTATAACGGGGTGGTGTCCGGGAAAATTACGTTTTCTAAAAACGGAACGTACGAATCGAGTGAAAAGCATACGGACGGTATCGGTGTAGGGAAAAAGGGGCAGTACAAGATCGACGCGTCCGTCACGCCGGTCAGGATAGACCTCTGCCTCGATAAATGCGGCGCCCCTGGGTCCGAGTGGACGACGCTGTTCAGCATTCTACGCTTTCATTCGAACGACGAGCTCGAGATCAGGATGTCGCCGGACAGCAATCATCCGAAAGAGTTTGCGAAGAAGGGCGACGATTACACGATGATGCTGAAAAGGCTCAAGTAGAGTCCGTGCCGGCGCGACGAATTTGTGTCGTATTCGGAAGCAATTATTACCTTTCGGAAATTATTGACCTACAGCCGCCGATTGACGACTCGTTATTTATAACAGATTCACTAACCCCGATATCGTCTGCTATTGAAACCGACACATCGCTTTATCGCCCGGTTATTCAGGCGACAGCCGTGCTGTACCGCACGCGGCCATTTAGTGTTGGTAAAGAATGAAGGTCTTGACTCGATGACAAAAGGGTCAAGAGCAGATTTGACCCCTTCTATATCTCTGTAGTTATAAACCCTTCACCCTCGACTGTATCTTCTTCCAGTCGAACTTCTCGGCCAGGGACAAACCCTCCTTGTCCTCGATTCCGCGGTAGGAGAACACGAATACCGAACCGCTGCCTGCCTCTTTGGCCGGCTCGATGAGCACGGCGATCATTCCCTCGCGCTTGTCCTTGGCGTAGGAGTGAAACAGAAGAAAGCCTTTTTTCTCCGTTACCTCCATCAGGCCGTCCGAGGTCTCCATCTTGAAACCCTTCTGGTAGCTCGGGTTCCAGACGCCTGAAGCTTGCTGACCCACGATGATGGCGGCATGCAGTTTTGAATCGCCCTTCTCGTATTCCCTCGTTGCGGTAATCGCCTTCATATCTTCGTAGGTCATGTCCATGCCCTCGGGCGCATTCCCGCTGTAACCGGGTACGTCTATGAGCAGATCCTTGAGCTTCTCGTATGACTGCGCCGAGAGGAGCGTTGCGGCGGCGAATGCGGCAAAAACGACAAGGGTAAAAACAACCGGTTTTTTGTTCATCTTCAAAGCCCCCAATAGTCAAGATACGTAATTTTATAACCATATTCGGAATAAAGATAGGTAAAATTTTACCGGTAATTGTTCCGCCTGCAGCAGGCTTCGCAACAGCACTACGTTGTACTCACCACACAGCAAGGGGTTTATTTTACCTTCGAATTGATTTTAGAACAGCCTTAAATTTAAAGTGTCAGAGGAGAGGGTTATATATGGGGAAACAAGTATGTTTTTTCCTTATTACTTATAATATTCCCTATTGGATTTATTCATTATCCGCAGGACTCCGTTGACATGCTCTAAAAACCTCTCTCTTATGCTTGAATCTATTTCAGTGATCATAATTCCCGCCATGTTATTCGCTATATTTCGGACTTCGCCTGTAAAGTCCAGGGTAAGGTCTTTAGTAATCTGACTTGTAATGTGTAATTCATCGCCGATTTTCAATGCATGCTGAACGCGTAAGGCAATTCCCCCTTGCGATATATCCGTGATCAGGCCCTCGCCGGATATCTCTTCGAAGGTATAGCGTGCCTTGTACTCGATAGGAATTCTTGTCAAACGTACGTTTTCGGTCATGAGCCGGCCTTCAGTATTCAGCGCTTCCCGTTTATATAAGATACCATTCATGCGATGCCTTTGTCCATATCATCCGGAACTCCATAAGACGATAATATTGAAAAAATTGAACGTATGAAATTATATAAAACCGGACACCGGGAAAGGAACGGTTGGACCGCTGGAAAGACTTGTGATTCTCTATTCACGGCTTTACACTCGATAGAAAGAGGTGAGCTTGGACGCGAGTTATTTGGCTTCTCGTTGGCGGCACACCTCAATGCGAAATAAATTCTTATCTTAGAAATTCATTATTCTTTGATTTGGTTATATACGACATAAGCCGTCTCATGGCAACGGGTATGTTTCAAACCTGTTGTTCATGTAATAGTCGACCGAGAGAACGATGACAGCCGACGCAGAGAATTCGATCGCCGGGCGCCCGTTCTTCTGCTCGTGGAGCGGCGGCAAGGACTCGTCCCTCGCCCTCTATCACGCCGTCCGAAGCGGCGGCAAACCCCGTTCGCTTCTCACGATTCTGTCGGAAGACGGCGTAATCTCTCGTTCCCACGCACTACCCAAACCGTTGATCGAGGAGCAGGCAAGGAGTCTGGGTTTGCAGCCGGTTTTCCGGTCCGCCTCGTGGCAGCGATACGAGGACGAATTCATATCCGCTCTTTTGGATTTCAAGAAGGCCGGAATCGACGTGGGTGTATTCGGGGATATTGATATGGACTCACATCGTGAATGGGTCCGGCGCGTGTGCGCGGTTGCCGGGATCGTGCCTGTTCATCCCCTCTGGAAGCGTGACCGGCGGGAACTTTTGGAAGAGTTCATCGGGCTCGGATTCAGGGCGCGAATTGTCGTCGTCAATGAACGGAAACTGGACAAGAAATTCCTTGGAATGGACATAAATGCACAGACGATTGCCGGGATGGAGGAAGCAGGCATCGATCCGTCCGGAGAGCTGGGCGAGTACCATACCGTGGTCACGGACGGCCCCCTCTTTTCCTCGAAAATCGATATCGAAACGGTGAGACAAGAGTCCCACGACGGGTACCGGTTTCTGAAGGTGCGTGTGTGAAGTATATCGAATCGGCTACCGGCGCGATCGAATGTTTTGCGAGTTATTTTAAATCACTCTTAGAAAGACTTGCGCATCTTATTCTATTGTCTTAAAATATTCATGAAGGGGCAAGTTTCATGATCGAATTTTTATAGTAATGCACTCCATTTTCACATCTGCACCAGGCCTCACATCACAACCTGTAGACATATTTCGACGGCTATAACATTCTTTTTTAATCGTAGTGATAATAATTTTCAATAAGGAGACCTACCATGAAGAAGATAGTGTTGATCTCGGTTGTCTTGATTTTTATAGCCACCGCTGTATTCGCCCAGGATAAAGCAACAGACGCCGGAAGTATTGAATTTGATATCGGTTCAATAGTAGATGTTACTATCTATACCGGCGCTGCATATCAGGGGGATGATTCGGTAACGGATGTTGTTGTCGGTAGTGGAGTGACCTCTCTGAACTGCAGCTATTTTATAATAGACAATTTAGCTGTGGGAGGGAAAGTGTTTTATGAGAGCTATAAAGTCAAGGGTAATGATGAACCGGATACAATCCTTGGACTTGAGCCGGTTGTCAGTTATTACGCTCCTCTTATAGATAAACTGTATTTACGGACATACGTGGGTATGATGTACATCTCCGTCCAGTACGCCGGATATACGGAATCTATTACACAAGTCGGGTTTGATTTCAGCGGAGGAGTCATGTACCTAGTAACGCCTCATCTGGGCATCTATGGAGGGGTGACATATGCTACAGTGCTCGAGGCGGAATACGACGGGCAAAAGATACCTGATTCCGCCTATGAGTATATTGATTTTGATATCGGTTTTTCCGTCTTTTTGTAAAACATATTATGAATCCGATATTCCTGGCTTCCGTCACAACCGGCTCCTAGATTTGGTATACTCATCTGATGAGTCATACTATTATAGTACAGCGTCGGTATTACAGATCGCGCTGATATTCCGTGCGATTTGATGGATTGGCTTCCGTTTCAGTCGAAGCGATGTTCTCAATATCGTTTATAAGGCTCGCCTGGACGTCCCGTCTGGGTTTTCTACCGGAAGGAATATCCTTTTAACGGGGTCTACTGATCGGTGGCTTTTAGGTATTGTATTCGATGTGGTGGTGATGTATTAAACCATAGTTAACACGCATAGGAAGAATCTTGGATAGAGTACAGTAATAAAAGCAGCTCTTTTTCCTAATAAAGTGATGTTTTAGAAAACGATTTATATTCTGAAAACCATTGACGAAAATGAGTATTTCGGTATAATTTATGTTATAATACAACTATAACCCATCCTAAAACAGAAAGGAGGCGCGATAATGGTCTCTTTTCGGTTTGATATAAAAAAAATCATCCAAATAACTAACTATCTACTACAGAAAAACCAAGGTTCAATTAACTACACTAAATTGATAAAACTCTTATACATAAGCGATAAACGTTTCTTAGATAGATGGGATCTTACCATTACAGGAGACTGCTATTCTTCACTGTATTCAGGACCAATATTAAGCAGGTTGTACAATTTAATTAAATGTGACGATAGCACTAACCCAGATCAGTCCCAATGGGACCATTTCTTTATTACTGATGAATACGACTTGAAACTAGTACATGATAACAAATTAACAGTCGATCTCTTATCAGAAGCAGAGATTGAGACTTTAGACGAGGTAGACCGAGAGTTTAAAGATAAAGATTTCGGATATATGATAGAATATACCCATAATATAAAACTGTTCCCTGAGGTCAAATGGAAAGAGGCAGGTAACTCGGCAATTCCCCTTTCTATAGACGAGATACTCAAATCTCTCGGAAGATCGGATAATGAAATCGAAATAATTGAAAGAGAAAGCGAATCACAAAAGAGGGAGGCTGAATATAGTTTAAACGACTGCTCATGATATCCCATGAAAGGTGATGCATTTTTCAAAACCGATATAGTCCGCGGTGTACACACCCCACATTTAAGAATTATCATTTCTGATCCTGATCCATATAATCGTGTATTAGTCGTAAACGTAACGACATATTATGACACTGGAAGAGAAGATGATTCTTGTATTTTGCGTAAAGACGAACGGTTAAGCTTCTATCTGATGCGTTAGTTTCAGATAGAAGGTGTTGAACGAAGCCGCTGCATGAAAAGCTATCTTCTATGGAGTTTC
>JAFGTF010000024.1 GCA_016934265.1 Spirochaetota bacterium | reverse complement strand
TTTAGTTTTGTTTTCTTTTTGTCCCATTTCTGTGCCTATACTAGAAAACCTCAATCCGGTTTATACAACGATTTTTAAAGTGCTATTGCCGTGATAACAGTATTCGATGTGGAAAAGAGCCTTCTTTTTTACAATACACGTTTATCCTTATCAACTAATCTAAAGAAGAACCAAATTTATGGAATAATATTTATGGAATGATATTTATGGAATAATATTTATGGAATGATATTTATGGAATAATATTTATGGAATAAACGGGATCGGAATCCGCACCCTAAGGAAGGGCATGACGCCTGCCTCGACCTCGTTCACCAGCGCGACGCCGTAGTCTATCTTGATCCGCATATGTGTTCCGTCCCACAGAAGATAGCGCAGCTCCACACCGGTTTTGAAGAAGGGGTAGATCGGCGGGCCTTCCCCCTCGCGCCCGGTGCCGATCGACAGACCCAAGCCCAGCCCTACAAACGGGAGGACGGAGAACCTGCTGAAGAGGGGAATACGGTACGCAAAATCGACCGAAACCGGGATATTGACCATATAGAAGCTTCTGTCGGGCTCTACTATTTCGTTTACCGCAAATCCCGCCTCAAAAATGTTGTACACGTTTTCAGCCTCGAAGAAGTAGACGAATATCGGACTCTTCATACTGAGATACCCGCCGAGGTATAGGCCGGTTCTGAAGTCCGGCATATGCGGTTCGTCATCCATAAGGTAGCTGAAAGTACCGAACGCGATATCGAGCTCCGGGTCGTATGCGATTATATCGGCGCTCGATGCGGACGGGACGGAGGCCAGCAGCAATATCGCGGCAAGAGTCAACCCGTAAACGGTACATGAATTTTTTTTCTTATTTTGTTTTTGCGGTAAAGACGCCATCCCATTCCTCTCCGGGAGGATTTTGTATGAGCTCGTTACAGCGGTCCTCGTAAAGGGAGCTCGGCATATCTCCCCCGAGAACGCTGTTGGCATGCTTGAAGCACTGAAGCGCCTCGTCGAAGCTTCGATTCCTGTAGAGGGAGATCCCCTCGGAGAAGAGGCGATACCCCTCCTCCGTCTTCTTCGGGACGTCGTTATACGGTTCGAAGATCTTGACCGGCTTGATCTTTCCCTTTACCCGTACCGAGTCGATCTCCCTCGCCTTGATGCCGCTTGCCGTCTGTGCATGGGTGAACTCGGAGATTATGATCTGGACTCCGTACATCTTCGTCAGCCCCTCCAGCCTCGAGGCGAGGTTCACCGCGTCCCCGATGCAGGTATAATCGAGCTTCTGATTCGAGCCGATGTTGCCCACAACGACTTCGCCGGTGTTGAGCCCTATTCCTATTCGGAAGACGGGCCTTCCCATCTTGACCTGCTTTCTGTTGAACCCCTCCAGGGACTTGAGCATCTCGAGTCCCGTGATCACCGCCTGTAACGGATCGTCCTCGTGGAGTACCGGGGCGCCGAAGATCGACATTATCGCATCACCTATGAATTTATCGATGATACCCTTGTGGTCGATGATGATTCCCACCATAATATTGAAATAGGTGTTGAGGGAAAGCACGAGTTCCTCGGCCGACAGCTTTTCAGAGATGGTGGTGAAGCTCCTGATATCGGAAAAGAGTATGGTGGTCGTCTGTTTCTTACCGAGCAGGAGGTTCTGGCCTTTTGTCTTTAAAACCTCGTCGATAATCTCACCCGGCACGTATTTCTGAAATATATGCCGTATCTTCTCCTCGCTGTTCTTGGCGAGCACGCTCTTGTACGCGTACTGTTTTATCTGGTTGTATGCCATCTCGAGGTCGCCGACCATGCGGTTGAACCAGGTGGCGAGGTGGCCGACCTCGTCGTCGTACTCCACCCGGGCGCGCTGGGAGAGGTCGTTGGAGGTGATGATCTCCTTCATCGTGTTAACCATATTGCGAAGCGGATTCGTCACTTTCGTCAAAAAGAAGAGGATGAGGCCGATCGCGAACACGAGCGTGATCCCCATCGTATAGGCGACCTGTTTCTTAATATTGTTTGCGTCCCGGTAGAAGATGTCCTCTATCTCACTGAGCACGATATACCAATCCCACGGTTCGAAGTACATATAATAACCGACCCGCTCCGATTCCCTGTAGGTAAACGTAAGGAGGCCTTTGTTGCTTTTCTTCATCTTCGAGTAGAACTCGTAGTCCGAGATGTTTCCGGCGTCCGATTCGGGGAATATGATATCGCCGTTCGAATCGAAGGCGAAAAAATAGCCGGTCTCGGAGAGCCTGATCGTCTCCGAATACTCGTCGGCGGATTTCTGGGCCAGCGTTTGATATCCCTCGAGCTCTATCAGACCGGTCTCGGTGAGGATATCCTCCTGCCTCCTGCAGTATTTGAACATCTCCGTAACCTTGTAGCTCAAGAATTCCTTTGCCACTTTTGTAATACCCGTCCGTGCGGAGATGAAGGAGGTAACGCCGATGAGCAGAAAGGGGAACACGAGCAGGGGAAGGACGACCAGCAGTACTTTGGTTCTAATCTTCATTCCGCATCCATTTCGGCCGAATTGGGTGTCGGCCCCCCAGACCGGTCGCCGACGTATATCGCCGACTCCCTGGGCACGGGCCGCCATATAGTAAGTATCGGAACGCGAATACGAAATTTAAAAGGGGGTCGGACAAAAAACCGGCAAAAAAAGCCGCACGGCGGCGCTTTTACCCTTTTATTTTACTCCTCGTCCATACCCGAGAACAGCTCGAGGATGTCTTCGCCGTCCTTTCCCTTTTTCAGGATCTCGATCCGCCGCTGAACATTCGAGAGCTTCTTCTGGCACATGCGGGCGAGCTTCGTGCCCTCTTCGAACAGGGCAAGTGCCCGTTCGATCTCTATCTCGCCTTTTTCCAGCTCCCCGACGATCTCCTCGAGCCGTTTTATCGCTTCTTCGAACGTAGTTGTCTTATTCATGTCGTTGTTTCCCTCCGCCTGTTTCTTCATTCATTTTCATATGCGAAGAACCCTCGTCCGTTGATTTTACCCCCGTCACTGTGCCATATACGGTTCCGTCCTTCAGCCTCGCCGCTATACCGTCCCCGGAATCGACATCAAAAACGGAGTGCACGGGCCTGTTTTCAGGCAGCTTCGTAATGAGCGAAAACCCCCTCGAGAGCGTCATAAGAGGGCTCAGCGCATCGAGTGTTCCTAAGAGACGCTGAAAGCTACCTTTGGCAAGAAGAAGCAGGTTTTCCGTATTCATTGAGAGAGACCGGGTGAGGTCGTCGAGCACCATGCTTCGCTGGTCGATCATGGAGTCAATAAGCCTGTTTAGGACGTCACCTGAATAAAAAGACGCCTTTTCCGATGCGCGTTCCACCATACGGCCGACCGCGGCGGTAAGACGTCGTACGAGCTCCCGGCTCCAGCGAACCACCTCCTGTTTGTTCTTAACGACGATCTCGGCGGCGGCGGACGGTGTTGGTGCCCTGAGATCCGCGGTGAAATCCGATATGGTGAAGTCGATTTCGTGCCCGACCGCGCTGATGACTGGAATGCGCGCCGCGGATATCGCCCGCGCCACGACCTCCTCGTTGAAGGGCCACAGGTCCTCGACGGAACCGCCACCCCTGCCCACGATAAGCACGTCCGACTCTGCTCGGGCGTCCGCCTTCCTGATCGCATCTGCGATCTCCTCCGCGGCTCCTGTTCCTTGGACGCGCGCGGGGTAGACGATCACCCTCACGCCCGAATATCGGCGGCCGAGCACGTTGAGGATATCCCGAAGAGCCGCGCCGGAGGGAGATGTCACGACGCCGACGGTATCGGGATAGTGAGGTATTTTTTTCTTACGGTCGGTATCGAACAGACCCTCTTTTTCGAGCTTTGCCTTCAGCTGCTCGAACGCTAGCTGCAAAGACCCCTTGCCCTCGGGTTCCATCATGTCGACGATAACCTGGTATTCGCCGCGTTTTTCGAATATATCGAGGTGTCCGTGGAGTATCACGCCTATACCGTCCGCAGGTTCGAACTTGACGTCTTTTTGATACCCGCGAAAGAGAACGGCGCGCAGGACGCTCGTCTCGTCTTTGAGGGTGAAGTAGGCGTGGCCCGAGGATGCGACCGTGTAGTTCGATATCTCCCCCCGAACCCAGATGTCGGTAAACGTCCCGCTTACATACTCCTTCAGCCTTCGGGTGAGCTGCGAGACGGAAAGGATCGCCCGTTCTTGGAGTACGGTTTCCGGTTCCATATGAGTAAGAGTAAGAAATAACGGCTTCGCTGTCAATTGTTTACGGGCCGTGAATAACCACCGTGAATAACGGCCGTTTCTCGAATGATCGCCGGCGGACGCGGCCCAGTCATGCTTTTAGAAAAAGTTGCGGGGCCGTTTTTTTTGAGTCCCCCTATACCGCATCCGTTTGTTTCAGCAAAGGGCGTCCCCATACCGCGCGACCGTAGAAACCGCAAGCCGTCTCTTTTCATCGGGATGTACCCGGTTTATTTTCAACGGCCCGTTTGGGTTTGACAAAGAGGGTGAGATGGTGTAGTTTTACGACATGAAAACGGCCGTTGTTCTGAACGGGCTCTTAGACGGCTCATACTGGACCGCCCGGTTGGCCGGGAAAGACCCGATTGAAGAGGTATGCAGGAAGGCTTCGAATCTGTCCAGCAAAAACGGCGTCTTCGTTTTGCTGAAAAAAAACGCGCCGGAAACGCTCGCGAAGCGGTTTCACGGCTGTACGGTCATACGTGTAGCCGACGCGTCGGTGCGGAACGTGCTCGCACTGCTTTCCAGAGAGTGCAGATCGTACGGCAACATCGTGTACTGGTACGCGGATGCCCCGCTCTTGGACCTCGAGACGGCCAGGAGGATGGTCGTCCAGCACAGAGAGGAGCTTGCGGAATACACCCGGGGCGAGGGATTTCCGGAAGGCCTGGTTCCGGAAGTGCTTCGTGTCGGGGTCCTGCCGAAGCTCGAATCGCTCGTATCGGATTACGCCGGGATAGGGAGGAATTCGATTTTCGAAACGCTGTCGAAGCGGATCAATACGTTCGACATAGAGACCTGTTTCTCCTCGGAGGATATGAGGCTCAGGCGTATCGAGCTTCTCACCTCGAGCAGGAGAACCCGGCTTCTTGTGGAACGGGTTGCGGAACGTGCCGGATTCGAGTGCGGGTTCGAGGATATCCGTCGTTTGCTGCACGAACAACCGGAAACCTTTCGGTCTCTTCCCTCCTATGTCGAGATCGAGATCACACGCGAGACGTCTTCGGGTTCCGTGTACTCACCGCTTCCAGCAATACAAAGACCCTCAGGATCGATGCCATACGACGGGTTTAAAACCGCGCTCGACCGGGTGCTCGATTTCACGGGGGGAGTTCACCTCGCCCTCTCCCTCTACGGCGATCCGCTGATGCACGCCGATATCAGGCGTATCGTCGAGTACGCCGTCGGCTGTCGCGATGTCGAGCTGATTCTGGAAACCGACGGAACGCGGTTTTTACCCGAATTTTCGGACTGGATATACGGGCTTGGGGCACCCAATCTGCACATCATATTCGAGGTCGATGCGGTCAGCGAAGCGGTGTATCGGCGGGTCCGGAACGCGGACCTGAATACGATAGAGCGGAATATCCGCTACCTTCTGGACAAGGGTATGACCCACGTATACGTGCAAATGGTGAGGATGGACTCAAACGAGGAGGAGCTGCTTCAGTTCTTTGAACGGTGGGATAAGGAGGCGGAGGGGGCGATTATACAGAAGTACAGTACGTATCTCGGCGCGCTGCCCGAACGGTCGTCGGCGGATCTTCTACCGCTGGAACGATCGCCCTGCTGGCACCTCCAGCGGGACCTCGTCGTGTTCTCAGACGGCAAAATTCCCCGGTGCAGGCAGGACATCAACGGCCGGGTATTGCTGGGGGATCTGTTCTCCGAGCCGCTTTTTGAGATATGGCAAAAGGGGGAGCCGTTCTTCATCTCGCACTGCAGGGGCCGGTATGACGAGTACTGCAAAAGCTGCGATGAGTGGTTCACCTTCAATTTCTGACGGCGGCCTCCGTGTATGATGGGCATTCACTGTTTTTCGTTGCGGGCGTATCGTACGGAGGATGAGAGAACGGGCCTTTCTATATGAGCAGAGACTATGTCGTCCTTCAAGTGAGAATAAGCTCCACACGGCTGCCCGGCAAGCTGCTTTTGCCCCTCTGTGGAGTGACGATTTTCGAGCATATCCTGCGCCGTCTCAAAACGGCATCCAAAACCTCCGGGGTCGTCGTCGCCACCACCGCGGAGACCGATCCATTTATTCGTGACACCGCGAAGCGGTACGGCGCCGGAGTCGTCGTCGGATCGGAGGAGGACGTGCTTTCACGCTACGTCACGGCGGTAGAACACTACCGGATAAGTAACGTCGTCCGGGCGACTGGGGATAATCCGCTCGTCAGTATCGAGTACCTCGATCGTGCGCTCGAGCTGCATGCGGCGGAGAACGCGGACCTGACGGTGTTTCCGGACCTGCCCTACGGTACCGGAATAGAGGTGATTAAAAGCGCTGCGCTTCTCACGGCAGACGGCCGCGCGTGCGATCCGTCGGAGCGGGAACATATCACGAAGTATTTGTACAACCATCCGGACCTGTTCAGGATAGTGCGCGGGAGACCGGAACCCGTTTTCCTCAGGCCGGAGCTCCGGCTCACGATCGATACGAAGGAGGACTACGATCGTATGGTGCTGGTATTCGGCGCTTTATACAGGGGAGCGCCGATCGGGCTTGGGCGAGTCATCGAATATCTCGACACCGTAGGAATTCAAAAGAAGGCTTTTACCGGGGCATTCGATGGATAAGGCCAGGGTCCTTTTCTGCACCGCGGCGGGAGGAGGATACGGCATGGGGCACCTGCGGCGCTGTCTCGCCCTCTGCGAGGAAGGCGCCGGACGCTTTCAGCCATCCCTTTGCCTGCTTCGGGGGTCGATCTCTCTTTTGACCGGGATCGATCTCGCCGGGGCGCGTCCCGTACGAAGGCCAGCGGACGCGGGAAGCGTCGATGTCGTAGTAACCGACCTAAGAAGATCGAGACCACACGAGATGAGAAGGCTTTCACGCCTCGCGCCGGTCGTCGCATTGGATGATGCGGGGAGGGGAAGCGAATCGGCAGCCGTATGCGTATACTCGCTTCCTTTAGCCCGGCCGCTAAGCGGCAATCTTTACGGGCCGGAATATCTCGTTTTTTCCCCCCGAATACTGTCTCTTGAGCCTGTTCCCTTCGAGCGAAAAAAGGGGGTGCTGGTAAGCTTCGGAGGCTCGGATCCGGAAGGCTGTACACGGATCGTAACCGTGATTCTGAACGGTATGGGTATACGTCCCGTTGTTGTCAAAGGCCCCTTCTCATCCCCGGATGTGGAGGATCTCGACGTGGAGACTGTCGGGACGGATACGAACCTTCTGAAACTCATCAACGAAAGCAGGGTGCTCATAACCTCTTTCGGGATGACGATGTACGAGGCGTGCTATCTCGGTACGCCGGTGCTCCTCTTCAACAGATCGGCATATCACCAGATGCTCTCAAAGAAGGCGGATGCGACGAGCATCGGGTTCGTCGGAGGCCCGGACGAAATCCGCAGCAGGCTCGAGGCCGTATTGGGGGACGAACGTGCTCTTGTTCGTACTCTCGAGAACAACCGGCTCAAGGCAGACGGCCTCGGAGCTTCCCGTGTCGTCTCGATCATACTCGGTGCCGCCCGCGGCGTGCGGAAAGACTGTCTCTTCTCGCATAGACGATACGCTGCGGTGAGAAGGGAAAATGACTACACCCTGCACAGATGCCGAAGGTGCGGGGATCTCTTCCTGTTCGAGATCCGGGACAAGGGCCGTATATACGACGACAAAGACTACTTTCTTTCCGATTACGAACGCCAGTACGGAAGAAGCTATATCGAGGACAGGGACAATATCGTTTCGATCGGCGCAGAAAGGATCGGTATTATCGAAGAAATTGCCGTAAAAAAGGGGCGTATTCTGGATGTCGGATGCGCCCTGGGATTTTTTCTCGACCTCGCGCGGGCACGGGGATGGGAGACGGTGGGGGTGGAGATCTCGAAGTTCGCAAGCGAGTGGGCGAGGAAAAACCTGTCGCTCGATGTACGTACCGGTTCGTTTCTCGAAACCGATCTCCCGTCGGCGTCGTTCGATGCGGTGAGCTTTCTCTTTGTTGCGGAGCATGCTCCCGATACGGAGGCGGTCGTCCGAAAGGCGTATGCAATATTGAAAAAAGGTGGTATACTTTGTGTTGCATTGCCGAACCGGGGCGGAGTAAGCTACAGAACGGCGAAACGGACCTATATTGCAGACCATCCGAGGGATCACTATATCGATACAACGGTTCGAAACCTGGGGAGGTTCCTTCGGGGATACGGTTTCAGGAAAAAAAGAGCCCGTGTCACGGGGATACATCCCACCCGGTTCTACCGGGCGGTAGGCATTGAGCACGGTATACCGCGGCTGGATCGTATATACACGGCGGCTGCGAAGATATTCTCTCTTGGTGATACGTTTGAGTTCTATGCCGTCAAGGAATAGTCTGCTCGCTGCAGTCCTTGTTGTTTTTCTGCTTATCTTTACCGCGGGTATGCCTCCCTCGGATCGTCCCGCATTCGTACCCCTCGCGTCCGTTGCTGAAACGCTCGACCTCGAGGCGGAATTCAACGCCACGACCGGCATCGTCAGGCTCACTGGCGCCGATACGGTGCTGCTGTTTGAGATCGGTTCGCGGGAGGCGTATCTTCCGGACGGCACCGTCGTCATCATGAAAGAGGAAACGACCCTGCAGGACGGCGTCCTGCTTCTACCGGCGGAGGGAGTCGACCTCGTGATTAGGCGGACCGCGAAACGTCCGCTGCGCTGGGGCTACGAGGGATCTCGATTCTTTACATATACGGGTTCGCGGCCGGTCGAGGCCGCGCCACGGCCGGACGGCCCGGCGCTCAGGCACCCGGGCGGGTATGAGGTACGGACGGTGATTATCGATGCCGGTCATGGTGGAAAGGATCCGGGCGGCATCGGATACAACGATATATACGAAAAGGAGATCGTTCTGAAGGTTGCGCTCGAGCTCGAGAGGGAGCTTGAACGCAGCATGAAAGGCGTCGAGATATTGATGACGAGAAAGGACGATCGCTTTCTCTCGCTCGAAGAGAGAGCCCGCATCGCAAACGGCACGGATCCCTCGAAGAATCCGATCTACGTGAGCATTCATGCAAATGTGAGCTTCAGCGCTTCGACGAAGGGGTACGAGAGCTACTACCTCTCCTTAGAGCCGGTTGACGAAGAGGCACGGGAAGTCGCTTCGATGGAGAATTCGGTATTGGGATTCGAGATAGAGGACTACAACGACTACCTCCAGGAGATTATCAACCGGATCGTTGATATCGAGTATAGAAGGGAGAGCATGAGGCTCGCCGGGATGATTCAGGAAGGCATCGAGAGTTCGGTGGGGAAAAAAAGCCCGAACAGGGGCGTGAAAAACGCCTTCTTCTATGTGTTGAAAGCGGTGAAGATGCCCTCCGTCCTTGTGGAGATCGGGTTTGTCACGAACGGTGAAGAGGCGTTACGCCTCTGCGAGCCTGAGTACGAACGAACGGTTGCACAGGGAGTCGCCGAAGGGATCGTCGAGTTCGCGGAGCTGTTCAAGAAGACGGAGGGGTTTACGAGATAAGCATGGCCGAAAGGGAAGAGCGCGTCGATGAATGTTCTCTTGACAAAAAGGGGTGCCGTGATACCCTTACATGCATGTTCGACCTCAAACGGGTATTGTTCGCGGCGGTCCTGTTTTTTTTCGCAGGGTCGCTTGTGTTCAGCGTACTCGGTTTGCGAAAGACCAAATCTGCGAGGATTTTCGTAAAGGACAAGGGATCAGGGCACCTCGTGCTGCAGAAGGTGGTTCTGCCGAAGGCGAGCAGCGAGAATGAACGGGTGTTCTGGATACTGAAAGAGCTTATCTCCGGTCCCACGGGAGACCGGTACGAACGGATTCTTGATCCCGACATAGAGATACGCCGGGTTATCGTGCGGAAAGACATCGCCTATGTGTCTTTCGATTGGAAATTCATCGATTCGCTCTACATGAATCCGGCGCTCGTCGTCAGAGCGATTACGAACTCCATCATGTTGAACATACGGCGGATAGAGGGTGTCAAGATCCTTGTAGAGGACATAGAACCGGTGAGTACACTCGGGAACGTTTCGCTGGGTCACACCTTCAAAAAAACGAAAATGGGGAGGGACAAAACGCTAAAGTAAAAGTCAAAACGAACCGATAAAAAAGTGAGGTAGTTTTTCTTTTGACAGTGTGCGGAGAACGCATATAATAAACAGCGGGGCTTCATGCGGGCTGTTTGGGGGTAAAAACCAATACTTTACATAGGGCGAAAGGAGCTTTTGACTATGAAAAGGATACTGTTGGTCTTAATGACGCTGCTGTTCTGTGTGAGCATGGGCGTGCTGTATGCCCAGGAGATTGAGGGTGGACCGAAGGTACTCATCGATTTTCAGAACCTCGAGGATACTGAAATCGACTTTTCGAAGTATCCGGGCGGGATAGCGGAGGGAATCACCGAGCTAAAGGTCGATCTGAGCATCGATAACTGGGCGGTGAAACTTGCTCCGTCTTCGGCTTCCGCCGAGAACAGGGTTCTGTCGAAATGCAAGCCTGTGGAGAGCAAGAAGATGAACGGCGACGTCATGGGAGTTCGGATTCATTTTCCGACCGCGCCGTTCAATTCATGGGCCAGGATCACTCCTCCGTTCGAAATCCCGTTCTACGAGGATGCGAAAGGAGAGGAGGGTCAGGGAACAAAGTTTGTCAACAAGGGGGTGTTGAGAAACGTCGGCACGATCCGGGCGATCACCACGAGGGTGACCGGAAGAAACTTCCCGCACGGTCTCTCCATAACCCTGAAGGACGGCCAGGACCAGTACCAGGAGATGTTCCTCGGCAACCTTGATTTCGAAGGCTGGAGACCGCTTACGTGGCAAAACCCGAACTACATAGACGACGTCAAGCAGCGTGACCTCCGGAAGACGCCGCTCTATCCTGAATCGATGCCGTCGGTCAAGTTCGATTCCTTTACCATCTACCGTCACGGGAGTCATATCGGCGGCGACTTCGTTACCTATTTCAAGGACGTCCAGCTTGTCTACGACCTAGCGCTCATTGAAGTGGAGCGGGATATCGATGACGAGGGTGCGTGGAGGATATTGCAGAAGCGCAGGGACGTGAAGCGTGCGGCGGAGATACGGCGGCTCGGAATAATGCAGCTCTTACGTTCCAAGGAGCAGGTGAAGATGCAGCACGCGGTCGTTGCGGAGTCAGGAGCTCAGTAGAAATAAATAAGTCATGATGGTTTGACACTGTCGTAGTACAAGGGCCTGTGGGGGCGGGTGCATGGCGGTTCCGATATGCGTGCCGTGCGTGACCGCCTTCGCAGGCCTGTCGTTATGTCCATCCAAAAAAGTGTTTACTCTAAAATCGAATTTTATTACATTAATGTGGCTTGAAGCATAGAGTGCCGAGATAGCTCAGTCGGTAGAGCAGTGGACTGAAAATCCGCGTGTCGACGGTTCGATTCCGCCTCTCG
>JAFGTF010000023.1 GCA_016934265.1 Spirochaetota bacterium | reverse complement strand
CATCCTTATGTACACGTGGATATCATCAGGTAAGGGCCGGTCAATACTCTGCTCCTGCATGAAGCGGATAAACCGTGAGACCCCTCCTCTGTAGGCCTGTACGGTCTTCTGTGATAGCCCGCTCTGTGATAGTAGGAAGTTTTCAAGATACCGGTTCCAGTCAATACTAAAACTCTGTACGTCCTGCCTTGTGGCTATTTCTTTCATGGTCCACCTCCTTAAAAAGTCTTGACCTTTTCGATAGAATACGGTACAATGCGGTATATTACCGTCATATACTGTACAGTACCATGTTTTTTGAAATGCTGTCAAGAAAAATCTTTATATATTGAGAAGAATTCTTTATAATGAGGAGGACTAGAAATTATGACAGGAAACAATATGCCGACGAAGCTTCCCACAATTTGTGTTGCCTTCCATGATGATCTGCTTGAAAAAATCAAACATTATCAGAAAAAGACGGGCATTATCTCAAGAGCTGAGGTTGTCCGTCAACTCGTCCGCATTGCCCTAGAGACAAAAGAAGAGAATCAGGATCAGATCGACGAGAAAAAGTAGTTCTCTCTTGACACACGAAGCTCGAATATTGTCGTACACGACGCAAAAAAGCTCTGTGAGGGGAGATGACAAGGAGTCTGCAGCGTTGGGATTGAACTAATATAAAATTAGATAAGGATGTCTTATTTTTGGGTGTATGTGAATCTTAAATCGACCTAACTCATTCAGTATGATCAAGAAAGTTAAGGAGGAAGGTAATGAAAAAATTAATTTTAATATTAATGATCGGATCATGTGGGGTTTTTACATTTAGTTGTTCACCAGAAAAAACTTCAAAAGAAACAAAAGTTGATTTTGAAAAGCAATATGAAACCAGAATCGTTACAGAAGCTGTAAATGTTAGAGCAGGTCCTGGTGCTAATTATGAAAAAGATGAAGGAGGGCCTTTAATTAGAGGTGAAAAAGTTTATGTGTTAGAAGAAAAAGATGGATGGATTCGTTTCAGGGTTACCCCTAAGGATGTTGGATGGTCTGGGTGGATAAAGAAAGATTATACTGTAACACCAGAGCAATATGCTGCAGAACCACCCTTAAAAATAGAAGACTGGAAATGGAAAAATGAATCCACTCTTGGATGGATCATCATTACAGGGTATGTAAAAAATCAGTCGTATGAAACATTTCCCTACGCACGCATTATTATTACGGCGAAAGATGAGAATGGGAATTGGTTAGGAAATGGGGATGCTTATTTAGATCCAGAAACCATCGGTCCGGGAGGGACGTCAAATTTTCATGTATCAATTCCTGATGCTCAATGCACAACAGATAGTTTATCAATAACTTATAAGTTTGATTTAGAATAACCGGAATATTGCAAAAGAGATTTTTAGGTATTATCAGTTTAAGGGTATCAAGATAACCTATAAAAAAACATGTGGAGAGGGGCTTGAGAAAAATTGCTATAGCTAACCGTAAGAATGGAATAGGGAAACTATAAATTGAAACTAATACCTTGTTATATCAGGAGGGCTTAAAAATATTCACCATGAGGGATCACAAAGCGCCTCGGGAAACCGGGGCTTTTTTATTTGATTCAGGCCAGCTGATAAATCGTACCGGTGACACGTACTATTCTTGTATGACGTGTAGCCGGATATGTGAACGTTTCACAAGAGAAATACAGCGAAACGAGGGGCACTACATAATAAAGTACTTGACTTAACTCGTTACTATATATTAATATAGAGGCATACATAGAAATACATGGGAAATATAGAATCAGTTTCGACTCCCGCCGCCTCCAATAGTAGGATTTCATCTTTCACCATGCAGAGGGTGAAAGCTTTTTGACCGCATCCGCATCGCTATTCGGAAAACCTTATTAGTCAGCCTCCATGAGGACAGCACCCTGCTTGCGGTTCTCAGCGTAAGTAAAAAATATCCGAGTTGAACAGGAAATAAAGTAAAAACCGTGTTATTATTATATACAAAAACCCTGATACTACTGTAAGCGCTCACGTAAAAAGAGACGCGATTTCAGACATCAGGGAGCGCGTATGCCTGAAATTCATGAAGAGATAATCGGTGAAGTCTACAGGTCCTTCGAGGCCGCTCCCCACTCCCGGGCAAGAGACGAAGTGCTGTATGAAGGGGTACGGCGGATCATGTTCAGACTCAACCGGTACAAGAATGACCCGGAAAAACTCGCAGAGAAATCGAAAACAGCCATTTCAGAGCTCGAAAGCATATTGAATAGGTTTTACTATTCAGATACTGAGTTCAAAGAACGGCTGCTCTTCGAGGCAAAAGCATATACAATAGAGATCGGTCCGCAATAACGGTCGTAAAGATGAAATCCTGTACTCGAATATGAAAAAACGATACGGGAATGATGTGATGGATCAATTCAAGATCGATGTTTCATACGACGGCAGCGACAACGAAATCGTAGTCGTCGCACCTCACGGGTATATCGATGCGACTACCTACCTCGACCTGGAGAAGGAAATACTGAAGCTGCTTTCCGAAGAACGGTACAAGATCATCGTGTACCTTACCCACTGTGAGTATGTAAACAGCGCGGGATGGGGCGTGTTTATTCGGGAGATCAAGGATATCAGGCAGCACCACGGCGACCTCGTGCTTGCGGACATGTCGCCGGACGTGCATCTGGTGTATGAAAAAATGGAGTTCTCGAAGATTCTCAAGTCGTTTTCCAGCCTGCAGGAAAGCGTGTCATATTTTTACAGCGATAACGGCTGACGATCGTGTATAGCCCTGCGCTGACGGAAAAAACTGCACACCGGCGCGCCCTTCCGCCGGCTTCGGCCCCCGTCTTTCTTTTCATTCTGAGAATTTTCGATATTCCCTTCAAGCATGATCTTTCTTGTCGTTATCACTGTATATTCCTGATCACCACCCTGCCATCTTTCGAAGAGGATCGAACCAGCTGTGACGGATTTTTCGGTATGGGGGTGGCGTTGCTCCGGGGTCGTGCGTACACGGTAGAACAGAAGAAGCATATCGGTAACAACCAAGAAGCAGTATGAAATCGTATGTTTTTTTATACCGAATATTTCACGGTCGGATACTTTTCGGATTTCTACCTTGGAAGTAAGGTTGAGGTTGTACATTATTTCATACAGTTTGTGGTATTCGGATACCACGGTATCTTGATACAATGGTAGCTTGCTACCACGGGATCATCCCGTTATTATTTACACCCGCATGTTCTATATAGTACCGATACCTCCGTATCATGTAACATATTTAAGGGCGTGGTGCCCAATATCCCGTCGGCAATGCGCCCCTTCGAACCGTATCGCATCAACACCTCTGTATGCCGTATCTATCGCCTCCCGCAGCGTGCGTCCGGTTCCAGCTATATTGAGCACCCTTCCGCCGTTGGTTAAAAGCGTATCACCTTCGAGCTTCGTACCCGCATGAAACACTGCGATCTCCTCCATCGCCTCCGCCTTCTCAACACCCGTTACCGGCATTCCATTTTTGTATTTACCGGGGTAGCCGCCCGAGGCGAGCACTACGTCGCAGCAAAATGCATCCTTCCAGTCCAACCGCACTCCGTTCAGCTCGCATCGCACCGTACGCAGGATGAGGTCGCACAGGTCGGAATGCATCAGAGGAAACACCGCCTCCGCCTCTGGGTCGCCGAACCTGCAGTTGAACTCGACGACGTAGGGATCGGCGTCCTTTATCATCAGGCCCGCATACACCACTCCCCTGTAATCGATGTCGAGAGAGGAAAGTTCCTCCACAAGAGGAACGAGTATCCGGTCCATGACCCTACCCATGACGGTATCGGTAACAACCGGTGCCGGGGCAATCGCCCCCATCCCCCCGGTATTCGGTCCTTTATCATCGTCATAGGCCGCCTTATGATCCTGTGAGGAGATAAGCGGAACGATGGTCTTCCCGTCCGTGAGCGCAAGAACCGTCGCCTCCTCCCCTTCCAAGAACTCCTCCACCACGACTCGTGATCCGCTCTCTCCGAATACCTTCCTGTCAAACATGTCGCAAAGGGCCGTCTCCGCCTCCTGCTGCGAGAAGGCGACGATGACTCCCTTACCGGCCGCAAGTCCGTCTGCCTTGAGCACGTATGGAGGCGTTTTATTCTCGAGGAAGGAGGCCGCCGACGCACGGTCGGTAAACTCCCTGAAGTCCGCGGTGGGGATGCCGCGCCGTTTCATCAGCGCTTTCGCATACCCTTTGCTTCCTTCGATCATCGCGCCCTGTTTGGACGGCCCGAATACGCAAAGTCCCTCCGCGTTGAATACATCCGTGATACCCCGTACCAGGGGAACTTCGGGTCCTACAACGGTGAGATCGATCGATTCCCCTTTCGCGAATCGAAGCAGGGATTCCGTATCATCCGCCGCAATGCCGGGATTTTCACACAGATCCTCGCATCCGCCGTTGGCCGGCGTCCAGTACAGCGTATCCACAAGATTGCTTTTATTCAGCATCCAGGCTATGGCGTGCTCTCTGCCTCCGCCGCCCACTACCAATACTTTCACCGGTGTTCCCTCCTTGCCGTCTTTTCATGCGTACATAATTCAGGTGGTAAAGCTTGCAGGTTCGAACCCCGCTTATGAAGGACCGGCTGACGCGAGTTCTTTTCCGGTAACCTTGCGGTAGGCCTCGAGATACTTCTCCACGGACCGCTCGACCACCTCCCGCGGGAGTGAAGGCGCGGGAGGTGTCTTGTCCCAATCCTGGGTCGAAAGCCAGTCCCGTATATACTGCTTGTCGAAGCTTGGCTGGGGCCCTCCCGGACTGTATGTCCCGCTGTCCCAGTATCGGGAGGAATCGGGAGTAAACACCTCGTCCGCAAGCAGCACCGTACCGTCGACGACGGTAAATTCGAACTTGGTGTCCGCGAGTATCAGCCCCCTTTCGTATACGAACTCCCGCGCCGCCTCGTAGAGCTCGATCGACGTATCTCGCAGGAAAACCGCCATGTCGTCTCCGGTTCTGCTCTTCATATCGGTAAAACTCATATACTCGTCGTGCCCGGTCACCGCTTTTGTTGTGGGAGTAAACAAAGGCTCCGGCAATCGATCTCCCTGTTTCAATCCCCGAGGCAGGGGTAAGTCGAAGAGCTTACCGGTACTCTCGTAACTCCTCCATCCCGAGCCGTCGAGATAACCCCGAACCACGCATTCCACGTCTACCATCTCGCCCTTTTTCACCAGCATGCTTCTCCCACGCAGGATCTTTTTCTCCTCTTTTGTGAGCTCGACCGGGTATTCGTCGACATTGTCCGTAATGAGATGGTTCCCTATGACTGTTTCGGTTTTTTTAAACCAGAACGAGGAGATGGAGCTTAAAACCTCCCCCTTATAGGGAATCGTAGTAGGCAATACCACGTCGAACGCGGAAATTCGATCGCTTGCTACCATGAGCAGCTGTTTTCCAAGATCGAAGATGTCCCGTACCTTCCCCCTACGTAGCGGCTCGACCGCTTTCAGATCTATCTTTCCGTATGATTGCGGCAGTTCCATGTATATCCCCTCCCACGATTGAATAAATGCGTCCGGCGGCCGTACAAATGCACGTACCGGATATTGTACCGCTTGCGTCGGTCCGCGGCGAGGCGCACCCGGGCTAACGGCGGTATTTTCACTAAACCTGTGTTTTTAGCCGAATTCTTTTTTAGCACCCCAGGCCGCGGTCCGAGACGCGTACGAATCTTCCCTCGACGGTGAGCATGTCGCTGCAAAAAAGCTTCACCGCGCGGGGAAAAAGCACATGCTCCTTTTTCAGGATTCTTGCGGCCAATGTCTCCTCCGTATCACCGTCTTCGACCGGTACCGCTTCCTGGAGGATAATCGGCCCCGTGTCCACTCCTTCGTCGACGAAGTGAACGGTACATCCCGACACCTTGACCCCGTACTCGACGGCCTGCCTCTGCGCCTTTTCTCCTGGAAAGGAGGGGAGAAGGGCGGGATGGATATTGATGATCCTGTTTCTGTACCGGGACACTATATTTCCGCTCAAAACCTTCATGAAGCCTGCCAGGCATATGAGATCGACGCCGTACTCCTCGAAGAGCCGGATGATCCGTTCGAAATATTCGTACCTCGGCTCCCCCTTCTTCCGGACGACCGTTTCGCTTCTTATGCCGTTTTCATGAGCATAAGAAAGACCTTCCGCACCGGGGTTGTCCGTTACCACGAGCACTATCTCTCCTTGAATCTCGTTTGTATTCACGGCGTCGAGTATCGCCTTGAAATTCGAGCCCCTGCCCGAGATACAGCATGCAATCCTTTTCTTCTCCATTAGTCTAACCTTTTACCACAGGCAGTCACCGTCTTGGTACGACATTCCCCAGCATGAGAGGTGCTTCACCGAGCGTTTTCAAAGTCTGCAGTGCCTGCGGTGCCGCTTTCTCGGGAACGATGAAGACGAGACCCACACCGAGGTTAAACGTATTTCTCATCTCTTCATCGTCGATTTCACCCGCCGCCTGTATAAGCCCGAACACAGGCTGCGGTGAAAGAACGTCCCATCGTATGTTAATATCGAGACCGTCGGGCAGAAGCCGCTTGAGGTTGTCGTACAGGCCTCCGCCGGTGATGTGCGCGACCCCGTGTACCGCTACCTGCTCTATCGTTTCGAGCGTTACGTCGACGTAAATCCTCGTCGGTTCCAGAAGCTCCCGTGCAATCGACCGCCCTAAAACGGCCGGACTGGACTGCAGGTCGTATCCGCCCTTTTCAAAGAGCGCCTTTCTCGCAAGGCTCATACCGTTCGAATGTATCCCGCTGGACCGAATACCGACCAGGACATCTCCGGCAATGATGCTTCCGGTGTCTATGAGCCTGTTCTTTTCCGATATCCCGCACGCAAACCCCGCGAGCTCGTAGTCGCCGTCTTTGTATATGCCCGGCATCTCCGCCGTCTCGCCGCCGAGCAGCACGCATCCAGCCATGCGGCACCCTTCCACGATCCCGTCCATTACGGATCCGGCCTCGTCGAGGTCGAGCCGCGATGTGGCGATATAATCGAGGAAGAATATCGGCTTGGCCCCGGTACAGACCACGTCGTTGACGCACATGGCGACGAGGTCTATCCCGATCGTCCCGTACCTGCCCGCCTCCCTCGCGACGGCGAGCTTCGTCCCGACCCCGTCGGTACTCGCGACCAATACCGGATGTGAGATGTTAAGAGGTCCGAGATCGTACGTTCCGCCGAACCCTCCAATATTCCCGGCCTCCTCTTTTTTCAGCTTTCGCCGTATCAAATCGACGAACATCTCGCCGCTTCGTATATCAACCCCGGAATCCTTATAGGTCAGACCCATAGAGCCTCCTATTCTTACATCTCGAGAACGCGATAATCTTCGAGAAGGAGCTTCCCCTCTACACTGTCTTCGGTCACCGGAAGGGGATAATCACCGTTGAAACATGCGTAACACAGCTCGTTCATGGACTTTCCCACCGATTTCGACAGACTCTCGATTGGCATGTAGGTGAGCGTATCGACGCCGAGAAACTTCCGGATCTCCTCGACGGAGTTCAGTGAAGCGATAAGCGTCTTCTTTACCGATGTGTCTATTCCGAAAAAACAGGGATGGGTGATAGGCGGAGAGCTGATGTACATGTGCACCTCACTCGCCCCCGCCTCCCGTATGAGCTTGACGATACGCTTGCTCGTTGTTCCGCGCACGATGGAATCGTCGACCACCACGACGCGCTTCCCTTTGAGCACACTCTTGATGGGATTCAGCTTGAGCCGAACCCTCATGTCGCGTTCATCCGACCCGGGATGAATGAATGTCCTGCCGACGTACTGGTTCTTGAACAGACCTATCTCGAACGGTATTCCCGCCTCCCGTGAGAATCCGATCGCCGTCGTTATCCCGGAATCGGGTACTGGAATGACGACGTCCGCCTTCACGCCTCGTATCCGCGCCAGCTCCCTCCCCATGCGTTTCCTTACGTCATATACGCCGATTCCGTCGATGACCGAGTCGGCCCTGGCAAAGTAGATATACTCGAATACGCAGAGAGCGTTCCGCTGCCCCCCTTTGAAACCGCAGGAACCGATCTGTGTGCCGTCCGTGACCACGATCTCTCCGGGCCCGACGTCCCTCACGAAATCCGCACCGATGATATCGAGTGCGGTGGATTCGGAAGACATGACATATCCGCCTTTGCCTTTGAGCCTTCCTAAAACGAGAGGCCTGAAACCGTAGGGGTCCCTGATTCCGTACAGCCTACCGTTCGCGATGAGCACGATGGAATACGCCCCGCGGAGCTTCCCCAAAACGCCCGTCACCGCCTTGAGGACGTCCCGCTCCTTTTGCATGGAGATGAGATGGAGAATGAGCTCGGTATCCGAGCTCGAGCGTATGATCGATCCTTTCTCTAAGACCAGGTCCCGAAGTTCCCTGGAGTTCACAATGTTGCCGTTGTGCGATATCGCCATCATTCCGCCCCAGTATCGCGCGATGATGGGCTGGACGTTCTGCAGGTACCCCGAGCCTGTCGTTGAATACCGGACGTGTCCTATTCCTACATTTCCTTTGAGGCTTGCGAAGTCCGCCGGTTTGAAGACATCGCGAAGCAGCCCGTTTCCCCTCTTTATATTGAGGTACTCACCGTTTTGGGTGGCGATTCCCGCGCTCTCCTGTCCGCGGTGCTGGAGGGCATAGAGGCCGAGGTATATGTGGGAGGAGGCGTCGTACTCCCTGCTGCTCGAAACGAGCCCGATAATTCCGCATTCCTCCTTCGGTCTGTCTTCGTGCCAGAGAAGCATGTCAGTACCGCCGTATCATAGATTCTCGCTCAAATGGACGCCCGTTTCCTTTTTTCATAGTAATGGTAATAGTTGCAGGCAACCGGTGACCGTAGGCTTCCGGCACTGGGCCCGCAGCCCGTATGCCGAAAGCAAACAGCTGAAAGCCGACAGCCGTCAGCTGAAATTCACAAGTAAATTTCTGACCACGCCGCTCTCCGACAATGTGTCCGGATCTCTACAATTCCGCCTTGTACGCCGCAACCTTTTTACGCAATACGGAGAGCCTCTCCTGCCACTTCGCGCAGATCTCATGAGTCCGTGCTTCGGACGCCCCGGTGTACGAGGCGGGATCTTTTTCAAGCGCTTTCCATATTTCGGAATCGGACACGTCTTTCAAGCTCTCGAGGGATCGTGCGATTTCGAGAATGCTCTTGTTCTCGGCCTGCGCCCTGAGGGTGATCTGCTTCACCTCTTCGTGTGCCGAAGCGACGCCTTTTGACGCGAGAAGTATGTAGAGCGGCTCGGCGAGAAACATCCCTTCCGTTTTCCGGAGGTTCGTCTCGATCCCCTCATAATCGATAACGAGCTTTTCGAACTGCCTGAGTAGACGGTCACAGGACAGCACAAACGCAGCAATTATTTCCGGTACAAACCGTCCGGAAGCTGAATTGGTGAGATCGCGCTGGTGCTCCGAGATCTGGTCGTGGTACCGAGTGATCATCCTCGGGACGAACTCCTTCCACATCGATTTCACATGCTCGAAGTTCCAGGGGTTCCGCTTGTGCGGCATCGTGGAGCTTCCCACCTGCCCCTTTTCGAACCGCTCGCCCATCTCTCCAATCTCAGTACGCTGTAGATTACGGATATCGTCCGATATCTGCGCTAAAACACCGAACGCGGACAGAACCGCATGGACGAGATCGAGAAGATACTCCGGCTCGACGATCTGCGAGGAGAAATCCGCGGGTTTCAATCCGAGCTCGGATAGAACCTCCTCCTCGAAGCCGCGGGGATCGGGGCATAAGAGAGAGGTTGCATTGTATGCGCCGACCGCCCCGCTGAGCTTTCCCCTGAGGTCCTCCGCTGCATCGGCCATTTTGAGAAGCCTTCCCCCGAACCTGTCCGCATACCCGCTGAAGAAATATCCCACCGTAATGGGAACCGCGTGCTGACCGTGAGTCCTGCCGATCTGCGGAGTCGCCGCCTCTTTTTCCGCGATTTCGAGGAGCGAATCCGTAAAATCGAGACATTTCGGTATCACGACCGTAAAGAACACGTCGCGCAGACGCAGTGACTGCGCCGTCGCGGTAATATCCTCGCTCGTGGCGCCGAGATGTACGAACGGCGCCACATCGGGGCTCACGTACCGCTGCAGCACATTGACGAGCGCCCTTATATTGTGGTGCGTCTTCTCCTCTTCCTTATACACCTCCTCGGGCGTGATCCTTTTGTACGCATCCAACATCTCCCGCCCTGCGCCGGAGGCTACAATACCGTGCCGTTCCATTACTGAGACGAGCGCTACCTCCACCCTGGCCTCATACCGTATGAGAGCATTTTCAGAGAGGTAACCGGCCAGCTGGTTCGAAAGCCCGACACTTCCCCTGTAGTATCTTCCGTCGAGCGGGCTGATGTTTTCGAATATGTCCCTTTCCACTGTCCGTCATCCTTATGCGCCGATTTACTTCATTCTACAGTACTTTTTTCAAATGAAAAGAAGTTTCTTTGCGGCGGGGGCGTCCAAACGCTTTACTCTTCCTGAAACCGCCTGTCCTTGTCTTCGACCTTCCGTCTCATCTCTTCTCTGTAGGCGCGCAAACGCTTCTTCAACGAAGCGTCACCGAGCGCCAGGATCGATACCGCGAGCAGCGCGGCGTTTTCCCCGCCGTTGACGCCCACACAGGCGACCGGCACTCCGGGAGGCATCTGGAGTATCGAGAGAATGGAATCGAACCCTAAAACGGGCGAGGCCGATACTGCCGGCACCCCGATAACGGGCAGACTGGTATGTGAGGCGATGACTCCCGGCAGGGCGGCGGACATTCCTGCGGCGGCGATAAACAGCTTCACTCCGCGGGATTCCGCCCCGACCACATATTCTTTGAGCATGTCGGGGGTTCTGTGTGCCGATATGATGCGCCGCTCGAACTCAACTCCGAGCGCCGAAAGGACGTTTTTCACCCTCTCGTACACCGCTTTATCGGAGTCGCTTCCGAGGACAACGGCCACACTGATCATTGCGCACTCCCCTCGAAGTGTCCGTCCGCACCGTACCTGTCGAGCTCCTTACGGACCATATTCTGAAGAACCGACGCGGCATTCTTTACTGCAATACGCTTCGATTCCCCCGAAGCCCGCACCTTCAGCTCCACTTCACCTTCAGCGAGCGATTTCCCGCCGATCGTCACCCTGAACGGGATACCGATGAGATCGGCATCGTTGAACTTGACCCCCGCCCTCTCCTCACGGTCGTCGATCAGAACCTCGACTCCCGATTCGGAGAGCTCGGTATAGAGAAGCTCGGCGGCCTCTTTCATATCTCCGTCGTATTTTACCGGCAGCAGATGGACGTGAAACGGTGAAACCGACATGGGCCATATGATCCCGTCTTTATCGTGGTTCTGCTCGATTACCGCGGCAACCGTCCGTTCCACCCCGATTCCGTAACAGCCCATAAGCGGCACTTTCGTCTCCCCGCCCTCATCGAGGTATGTCACCCCGAACGCCCTGCTGTACTTGTCGCCGAGCTTGAAGATGTGTCCGAGCTCGATACCGCGGAACGAAAAGAGCCTCCCGCCGCACTCCGGGCATGAGTCTCCGTCGCCCACGACCCGTATGTCGATATACCGCTCCGGCACGAAATCCCTGCCGGCGTTTACGTTTTTATAGTGATAATCCAGACGGTTCGCACCCGTTACGCATCCCTTCATCATGCCGACGCTTTTATCCGCCACGATCCGCGCGCCCCGTACGCCGACGGGTCCCGCGAATCCCATGGGAATCTTGAGCTTCGAAAGCGCTTCCTCCCCCTTCGCCTTCTCAATATCCGAAACGCCGAGATAATTCTTGAGCTTCGTCTCGTGTACCTCCAGGTCCCCCCGTATGAGAGCGAGGACATACTCTCCGTCCGATGTCTTGTAGCAAAGCGTCTTTATGAGACGGTCCGGCCCTATCCCGAGAAAATCCGAGAGATCGTCGATAGTCTTGACGTTCGGCGTCTCGACGAGCGTTAGTTTCCCCGTATCTTCATATGTAATCTCTTCTAGCCTGCACGTCGCCTTTTCCGTGTTAGCGACATATCCACAGTCGGGGCACCGCACTATCTCTTCCTCCCCGATCGCCGCCGACACCATGAACTCCTCGGACTGCGACCCTCCCATTGCACCCGAATCCGCAGCCACCGGTATCGTCTCGAGTCCGCACCGGAGAAAGATCCTGCGGTACGCGCCGGACATGTCGCTATAGGTTTTGTGAAGAGAGTCGTCGTCTTTTTCGGGATGAAAGGAGTATGCGTCCTTCATTATAAATGTCTTCCCTCTCATCACCCCGAATCTCGGTCTGATCTCGTCGCGGAACTTGAGGCCGATCTGATATACGGTAAGCGGTAGGTCTCTGTATGACTTCAGATGGTCCTTTACTATATAGGTGAAGACCTCTTCGTGCGTCGGAGCGAGCACATAATCCTGCTCTCCTCTGTCCGAGAGACGAAAGAGCTCCTGCCCCATATCGTACCACCTGTGGCTAGTCTTCCAGAGCTCGCCCGGTATGAGAACGGGAAGATAAAATTCGTTTCCGCCGATACGGTCCATCTCCTCCCGGATGATCTGCTCGACTTTCTTTACCGTCCTGTACCCGAGCGGGAGAAGAGCGTAAATACCGGAAGAGACCTTCTTTACGAGACCCGCCCTGATCATGAGGATGTGGCTCTGTATCACCGCGTCCTTCGGGGCTTCCTTTGCCGTCGGAATAAACATTCTGCTGTAGCGCATTGATACCCCTTGGAGGTTTTGTAATACGGAAAGATAATAATCTGGGCGGGAAGAGACTACCGAAATCAGAGAATTTTACCGAACCGAGCCAATAACGCCGAGCCGGCTTTTACCTTGTAAAGGAGAAGGAAGTGGAATGATACGCGTTAGACCGGTCAGATGTTCATTTTTCGCTTGAAACGCTCGAACTGAACCTTCCGCCTGGAAAGGATCTTCCGCGGCAGCTTTCTCGTGCTTCTGTTCCTCTTTATCACCATATCGAGCTTCTTGACAAGCTTCATATCCATGGAGTGTCCAGATTTGTAGGCGATAAAATGGGCCGCGATACTCTGTCCGGTAAGAGAAAGGTCCCCGATAAGGTCGAGGATCTTGTGACGCACGCATTCGTTGTCAAACCTGAGATCGTTGTTCACAAGACCCTCTTTAGTATATAACAGGGCGTTATCAATTGTTCCGCCGAGGGCGAGGCTGTTTGCCCTCAGCGCATCGAGATCCTCGTAAAACCCGAACGTCCTTGCAGGAGCGATCGAATTTTTGTAGGTATCCCTGTTTACGACAAAATGCGCCGTCTGCGTTCCGATGGCGCTGCTCTTGGATGTAAAATCTATCGTATAGGTTATCTTGAAAGCCGTGCTGGGTAGTGCGATGAGATAGCTCCCGTTTTCCTCGACCCATACGGGATACGGCAGATAAAAGGTATCGTAAAAAGCGTTCTGCTCCTGTATGCGTGCCCCCTCTATCGCTTCCACTATCTGAAGAGAAGAACCGTCCAGTATCGGCATCTCGTATCCCTTCACGACGACATACAGGTTTGTGATGCCGTATGCATAAAACGTCGCCATGAAGTGCTCGATAGTCTTTATATCATAGCCGTTGCTGCCTATTGTTATTGCATTGCGGGTATCCCTGAGATTGTCGAAATGTGCCGTTACACCGGAATTCATGTCACACATGTCGGGTATAAACACTATACCGGTATCGACGGGTGCGGGTAAAAGCGTTACGGTCGTTTCCGTACCGCTGTGAAGTCCGGTCCCACCAAGCTTTACACTCTGCTGTATCGTGCTCTGGAAAAACAACCTGACACTCCTGTCGTTTTTCATATAATACTGCAAATAACGTACCAAAATAATTTAATTTCGATATACTTTATTTATTATATTACACGACTTAGGAGAGTGCAGGAAAGATCTCTACGGCTCTTTATCCAATAGTGTTGAAAATAGTACACATTGCTGTGCGTATTCGCCACAAACGCTTCAATTCTTATTCGTGTACCCCGTGAAATCCGCATCTTCCGGAGTAAAAGCGGCTTCCCCGATCTCTTTATTTACCGACACCCGTAAGTAACGTATCTCGAGGCTTTTTTCACCGCTTTTTACGATGATCACCATGGGAAACGGCTGCCCTTCCGATGTCTCGTATTTATCGAAGCTCACACGGTATATATCGCCGATTTCGCCGATTTCTTTGCTTCGGTACTCGATTCCTTCTGGAAGAAGTTCTGGTCCGAAACGGACTATTTCCTCCTCATCAGGCGCCGTTATCTCGAGATGCCGTTCATCGATCATCCGGGCCCGGGGGCTTTCCTTCGGCATATAGACTCTTCCCAAAAGCGTATGGAAAAGAAACCTTACCGGTACCTCGAATCCCAACAGCGTACCGAAATCGGCCTCATCGACCGGTGTTACGATGTAGGATTTTTCCGGATGAACATACATATAGATCTCATCCCGCCTCTTCAATATGGTGGCGAGGGGAGTTTTGAATACGAACTCATTGAGATCGAGTCGGAGAAAAGACGCATCCCCCCAGGCGACGACCTCAGAGCGGAAGCTCAACGTTCTTTTCGGGTCCCGATATACGATCATCGCCTCTCCTTCGAGGCTCCCGAGCATTCCGTTATATTTTCCTGCCTCGGCGAACAGAATGTTTTCTTCCTCGCCGCCGGCCTCCGATTCCGTTACCTCGACGGTGTCCCTCACTGCGGTCCTTCTTACCGCACAGGAACAGACACCGATGCAGAAACACAACAGGATCGGTACGGCAACCGTCATCTTCATCGTATCGTACCCTCTTCCAGGTCTCGCAGCTTTTTCGCCACCCCTTCCGTATGCTTGATCGAAAGCGCCTTCTGCCAGGCTTCCTTCGCTTCGAAGAAGAGTCCCAGGACGTAATACACGTCCCCTAGATGTTCGTAAATGAGGTAGTTCTCCTTGTTTGTCGTGTCGATATCCGATGTCGCCGCCACAAGGTATTCTTTCGCTTTTGCGTACTCTGCAAGCTTGAAGTACACCCAGCCCATGCTGTCGAGGTACGCACTGTTGTCGGGTTCTGCAGAAAGAGCCTTTTCTATGTAATCTTTCGCCTCTTCAAGACGGATTCCCTCGTCAGCCAGAATGTAACCGAGGTAATTGAGCGAAATCGGGTTGGTATCGTCGAGCGTAACACTACGGTCGAGGTAGCGTATGGCCTCTTCTATTTTTCCCATTCTCTCACAGGAGACGCCGAGGTTGAAGTAGTATTCGGGATCGTCGTCCCTCAGTTCGATCGCTTTTCTGAAGGCCCAGGCGGCGTTCTTATAATCCTCGACGATCCTGTACTCGAGACCGAGATAGTAGTACAGCTTGTCGTTTTCGGGAAAGAGCTTGACCGCTTCTGAAAATTGTTCGATCGCCTTATCGTGATCTCCCGCCTCGTCGTACAGCATTCCGAGCTTTAAAAGGGCGTCCCCTTTTTCCTCGGAATGTCGAGTGAAATACATAAACTCTTCTATGGCGTCCTTAGTACGACGGAGGGCGTAGAATATATCCCCGAGCAGGTACCTGTTCTCCAGGAATTCCGGATCCAAAACCTTCACCCGCTCAGCCTGCAGGAGCGCTTTGTCGAATATTCTGTATTTGAAATAGTTACCGGCGAGCACGAACCGCCATTTTCTCTCCATATCTACGTTGTTTTTACGTTCCGCGATTCTGATCAGGCCGATATACGGCGTGATGGATCCCGGGCTCTCCGCCACTATGGTTTCGAAAATTTCCTTCGCACCTTCGAGATCGCCCTCTGATAAGCGTATGATCGCTACCGTCTCTTCCGAGAGCAAATCGGGATTTTCTATCCGGTCGAGTACGGGAATCGGATCCTGCCCTTCGATAAAGAGGTTTACCGCGTAATCCTCGAGCATCTCGTCGTTGAGGAGCTCTTTCGAATCCAGTTTCCTGAAAAGATCCAGTGCGGCATCGGTCCTTCCGGTACTGAGATAGATATATGTCAGATAAAAAACAGCCTTCTCGTTTTCCGGTTCGATCTCCAATACCGCTTCGTATTCGACTTCCGCATCGTCGTACATCCCCCGCTTCGTAAATATGTATCCTAAGCTCAGGTGCGCGTCGACCATCTGCGGGTTCGTCTTTACCATTCTCGAGTAGACGTCTATGAGGCCGTCTTCGTTTTCCGTCGTCTCGTACGCTTCGGCGAGAGAAAACATCAGCCCGACGTCATACGGGCGGATCTCTGAAAGCTTTTTCAACGACTCTATCGCTTCTTCGTATTTTCCCTCGGAAAGAAGCATCATCGAGTCGATCTCCAAAAGCTCCTCGTTTTCCGGATCCTCGGCGAGCCCCCTCCTCGTATACTCCTTCGCCTCGTCGGATTCCCCCAGCCATTCGCACACCGTAGAAAGCATCGCAAAAAGGGTCGCCGGGGGGTCCGTCTCATGATACAGTGCGAGTTTGAACTGCGACTTTGCCATCTCGAGCTCGCCCTCGTAGAGGTAGTAATACCCCATTGAAAACGAGTTCAACGCTTCAGTTTCCGATGCGGAGGCGAAAGCCGCACCAAGCATCAGGAAAGCCGGAAGGATGGGTATATAGAGATATCTTTTCATATATTAGGTGCAGTCATGAATTCCACCGCAGCGGTATGGAGTGATACGTGTGGTATCTTCAGAATATGGCCCTTACAAACCTTCCCGCCATCGGGAGCTCTCCTACGAGAGGAGAGAGGTACTCGCCGAACTTCCGTTCGTCTATCTTCCCGTCAGCCGTGATCCACTCTTTCGGAAAACTCTTCGTATGTCGCTGAACGCTCTGCAGAGGCGTTATGAAGGTCTCGATTCTGTATCCCCCGTCGTCTTCGATGCGCCTGAGGGCGATGCTCCCCTCGTCGAAGGTCGGCCTGGTAGCCGCGATAACGGCATCGACGCCGACCTGGTAGGCTTCGGCTGCGTCGCTTTCCGATATCGCGAGCGGAAACGAGCGCTGCGGATATCCGAGCGTGTCCGCCCGAACACGGCTTATTTCGAGGGAGCTCTTGACAATTGTCGCGAGGATGTCTCCCATCATCGACGAGCCGCTCAGGCTCACGTTTCCGTGAGAATCCACCTCCACCGTTTTTTTGGAGCCGGTCGGCATGTACTTCTCGGGAAGGTTGAGCGATACCATCGAACCCAGCCAGGTGGATACGTGCTCGGGTTTTTCACCCTCCTTGATGTTGTATATCCCCTGCCTGTTTATCCCTTCCGATACGGAGATGAGCGCCCTCCCATGCTCCTTATATGTCCTGTCGACGTCCTCTAAGAAGCGGTCGAGGTCGAACGGGAGCTCCGGAATATATACGAGGTGCGGTCCGTCTTTCGGGTACTGCTTAGCTAGAAGGCTCGCCGCGGTAAGGAACCCGGCGTTTCGTCCCATTACGACATTGATCTTAACTCCCTTCAATGCCCTGTTGTCCTGGTTGTCGCCTATAAAGACGGATGCCACGAAACGGGCGGCGCTCCCGAAGCCGGGACAGTGATCGGTAACGAGAAGGTCGTTGTCGATGGTTTTCGGGATATGAACGACACGGAGATCATAGCCCTCGTCAGCTGCGAAACTGTTGATGATGTACGCGGTTTCCGCGGAATCGTTTCCGCCTATGTAGAAGAAATAGCGGACATTCATCTTCTTGAAGCTGTCGAAAATTTTCTTGGACTCCTCTTTCGTGGGCTTATGCCGTACAGAGCCGAGCGCGGCCGCAGGTGTCTGGGCGATCTGTCTCAGTACGAAGTCCGGCTGCTCGAACAGGCTCACATACTCGTTGTTCAGCATTCCCTGTATACCGTGACGAGCGCCGTAGAAATCCAGGATTTCCTCATGTTTTCTCGCCTCGAGGATCGCGCCGATAAAGCTCCTGTTTATAACCGCTGTCGGACCTCCCGATTGCCCTATTACCGCGTTTCCCTTCACACCCCCCATCGTTCTTCTCCTTGATGCTATGAAAATATTTCTTATAGTACAAACAAACGGATGAATGAACAAGAAAAAGTTATGCAGTCCCCCTACCCTCGTCCGGTTCCATCAAAGTAGTCGGTATCACCGGTACAGCCGCATACTAAAAGATGCACTTGTGACGCGACAGCGTATACGAGATCGATACCAACTATTTATTGTTCGCAACCGAAGTCATATTTTCGGAAACCGCATATGTGACACGGAATTATTCCTCCAAACGATAAAGCAAACAAAGTATCACATGGTGAAAAACAGTCAGATAACCGCACTCTTTGACTTCATACTTTTATATTACAGTTTCGTATTCGTGTGCAACCATCACCCATTCATTTAAACAACCGCCTTCCGGCCGGCAGAATACGAACAGGGATCGATTCTATCGACGGACGGCGGTCGTCATGATACATCCGGACGCTAAAAACGCACCCGTTTGGAAAACAGTGGCTTCTCGCCGCCGAAGAACAGTTCGAGTGTCGCCGAACCCGGCAGCGCATCCTCATCCAGCAGTATGACAACGGAGCTTGATTCTCCCCGATCGAGCGGGTCGTTCTGTTCGAAATACTCTTCGATAACTACTGGTTGCGCCTCGTCGTGCGACAGCGTTATCCTCACGGGAACGTTGAGTGGAAGCTCGAGTGTGGAATCTCCCGCATTCCGAACGGTAAACCCGATGAGAACCTTTTTCCCCCGGATGCCGGTCACGTTGAGCTCGTATTCGGCGGCCCCTTCGGTTTTTTTCAGGAATACGTTCGCCGGCCTGCTGGCGAAATAGAACACTCCCGCAATGATTATAAGATCTAAAAGGATGACCAGCATATTTCGCGTGCGTTTATTGCGTATCCACCTGCGTCTCGACCGGTTGGGATACAGGTCCCGGTGGATCCTTCCGAGCCTTCGTGCCCTGTCGTAGTGGAACCGCACCTCTTCTTCAGGAGCAGTTTTTCCCTCATTTCCTTCCATCAGCCACCCCTCATGACGATCATACCAATAAAGAGGCGCACGATACCGGGAGGGGGCTATCGCGTACGCACGCTACCGGTTGGCATTCCTGAACTCCTCGATCTTCTCCTGCACGAACTCCTTCACCGTGAGCTTCTCTTCCCTGCCGGGGGTGATAAGCTTGTCGCTCCTCCATCGATAGAAATGAACGGCCTCCCTGTCTATTTTGATGGCGGATACGGAGCCGTCTTCATCGACGTGGACGTTCGTCCAGATGCCGTCGTCTTCAAATACGAAGCTCCTGCGTGCGATGACAGAACCGTTCGGCCTGAAGATGGTGACAATCGACTTGGAATTATTGACGTATTTCCATAAAAACCCGTTCGTCTCCGCATCTATTCCGAAAAATTCGGTAGTCGGACCGGGGTTCGTCTCGAGTCTGTTCTCCCAGGCATAGGTCCTCGTTACCGTCTTCCTGCCCATGTCGTAATAGAAAAGCTTGTAGAATAGAAGATCCCGCACATACCCGTTTTTCCTCTTTTCTTCCTCCTTTACGACATCATCGAGGTTTTCAATCTCTATCTCCTCGCCCCAGAGGTCTTCCTCCCTCTTGATCTTCTTCGTATCCCATCGCGTCTCGTACAGCGAAACCCAGAAGAGCAGGTGGTCCTCGTTGCATGCCGGATAGAGGCCCATCACGAAATACTCCTGCCCCTCCCCCACCCGTATGTTATGTGTAATATCGTCGTCGGACAGAGAATATACTTCGAGCAGGGTACCCTCCGTATCGAATCGGTATACATTCCACATTTTCCATTCGTCGTCGGCCGTAAGCACCGTCAGATTGCCGTCTCTGTCGACCGCCATCTTATATATATAATAGAACGGCTCCGTATCCCTCCCCCCCATGCCGATCCGCATCACGTATCTGCCGAGACGGTCGAACTTCAGGATGTACGACTTAAAAAGCTCTTCTGCCCCCTCTTCCGCGATGTCTTCCGACGAGAAGAGGTCTATCTCTTCCTTTTCCGGCGCCTCTTCGAGGAACTTGTCCTCAACCCAAATACAGTTCTCGTTGTCCACCGCGATCTGTCCTATCTCGTTGAGTTCGTAAAAGGTACGCTGTTTGGTCCTGAGGACGTTCTCGTCGACGCCCCCATCGTTCTCGCCCTTCGAAAGCGTCAGTATTACGTCTCCGGGCGTGGTAATCTTGAGGATTTTCTGGTTTACCGAATCAACGAGGTAGAAAAAACCGTTCTTGAAAATGAGCATGCTCGGGCCGTGGAACCTGCCGCTTTCCTCGCGCACGACACCGATCTGCTCCTCTCCCCCCCCGATCTGTATGGAGAAAAGCCGTTCCTTTTTGAGTTCGCTTATTCCGCCCCCCCCACAGCCGAACAGGATAAAAATCACCAGTGATAGGAGGCAACCGGATACTATAACCACTTTCGGATTCACGCTGTCTTCTCCCGTAGCCTTAAAATAACCTCTTTTCCGGCGATAGTAAATTGCATTGATTTTATACAATCGAGTTGTTACATTTCCAACATGGCGAACCCGATTGTCAAGCTATTCGGCAGTAAGTATGACCGGGACCTCAAAGCCTTACGGCCGTACGCAGAGAAAATTAACAGCCTCGAGCAGGAAATCCAATCCTTATCCGATGAGAAGCTCAATGCCAAAACGGCTGAGTTCAAGAACCGTTTGCAGAATGGTGAGACGCTCGAAGATCTTCTTATCGAGGCTTTCGCGGTAGTACGCGAAACGGCGAAGCGTACGATCGGCATGCGCCACTTCGACGTACAGCTTATGGGTGGATTGGTTCTCTTCAGGGGCAGGATCGCCGAGATGAAGACCGGCGAGGGCAAGACCCTCGTCGCCACTCTGCCGTTATACCTCATCGCGCTCGAGGGCAAAGGGGCACATCTCGTCACCGTCAACGACTACCTCGCAAAGCGGGATGCACTCTGGATGGGGCCCATCTATAAGTTTTTGGGGCTTACGGTGCGGTATCTGTATCACGATATGCCCTTCGAGGAAAGAAAAGAGGCGTATACGGCGGATATCACCTACGGAACGAACAACGAATTCGGGTTCGACTACCTCAGGGACAATATGGCGGAAGACCCCTCCTTGAGAGTGCAAACCGGTTATCACTATGCCATTGTCGATGAGGTGGACAGCGTCCTCATAGACGAGGCGCGTACGCCGCTCATCATCTCCGGGCCGGCAGGATCCGCATCGGACCTGTTTTACCAGCTGAACCCGAAGATAGCGAACCTCGTAAGCCGGCAGAAGTCGATCGTCAACAAATACCTGAAGGAAGCGGAGGAGTTCCTAGAAAAATCCAACACCGAAGATGGCGGAAGGCGGTTGCTCCAGGCCGAGAAGGGCGACCCGAAAAACAAGCGGCTGCTCAAGCTTAAGGAAAACCCCGAGAATATCAAGCTCATCCAGCGAACTGAGTTTCTGTACACGCAGTCTAAGAGTCTCTCCGATGTCGAGGAGGAGCTCTACTTCGTCATCGAGGAACGGGGACATTCGGTAACGCTCACCGAACGGGGCAGAACGGCGCTGGCACCCCAGAGCCCGGAAAAGCTCATCCTTCAGGATTATACCGATCGCATCGCTGAGATAGATGATCTCGACATGTCGCGAGAAGAAAAACTGAAAGAAAAAGCGCGGCTCGAGGAGGAATACCTCCAGATGAGCGAGCGGCTGCATATCGTGAACCAGCTTCTTAGGGCCTACGCCCTGTACGAGAAAGACGTGGAGTATGTAATCCAGGACGGCCGTGTCGTCATAGTGGACGAGTTCACCGGCAGGCTCATGCCCGGGAGACGGTACAGCGAGGGGCTTCATCAGGCGATAGAAGCCAAAGAGGGCGTATCCATCCAGCGAGACACCCAGACACTTGCGACAATAACCATACAGAACTACTTCCGGCTGTATGAAAAGCTTGCCGGCATGACCGGAACGGCTGACACGGAGGCGGAGGAGTTCAATAACATCTATAAGCTCGATGTTGCGGTCATACCCACGAACGAGTCGGTGATCCGAATCGATCATCCTGACAGGATATACAGGACCGCAAAGGAGAAGTGGAAGGCGATCGCCGACGAGATAGAAAAGCTTCATGAAAAGGGACAGCCGATTTTAGTCGGCACCGTGTCCGTCGAAAAATCGGAGCTTTTAGGAAAGATTCTGAAGAAACGGGGCATACCGCACGAAGTGCTCAACGCCCGATACCACGAGAAGGAGGCGCAGATCATCGCAAAGGCGGGCGAACCGGGGGCCGTCACCATAGCAACGAACATGGCGGGACGCGGAACCGACATCAAGCTCGGTGAGGGAGTAATCGATCTCGGAGGGCTCCACGTGCTCGGCACCGAGCGTCATGAGGCCCGTAGGATCGATAATCAGCTGAGGGGACGCTCGGGCCGTCAGGGGGACCCGGGATCGTCGAGGTTTTATATGTCCCTGGAGGACGACCTCATGCGCCTGTTCGGTTCCGACAAGATATCGAATATAATGCTCCGTATGGGAATGGAAGAGGGCCAGAACATCGACTCTCCACTAGTTTCCAAGGCGATCACGAGCGCCCAGAAAAAAGTCGAGAACAGGAACTTCGAGATTCGGAAACATCTCCTCGAGTACGATAACGTGATGAACGACCAGCGCGGATATATATACTCACGCCGGGATGGTTTTATCGAGAGTGAGGATATCGAAGGCAAAATAAAAGAGATCGCATTGGAGCTCGTCTCACAGAAGCTCGATGAGCTGGATCTGCCGAGAAGCGGTATCTCGGGCGACGGCCTGGTACTCGTATCCGACTTCCTCTCAGAAATCCTCAACTCCTCCGTCGATATCGAAAGCGGCGCCGACGGCCTCACGCGCGACGCGCTTCAAACGAAAATAGAAACGATCATCGACTCGAAGATCGAGGAGAAAAAACAGGAGCTCGGGAGCGAGATAATGCCCAAAGTGGCGAGGTTTCTCGCGCTCCAGGCGATAGACATGCGTTGGAAAGAGCACCTCTACGAGATGGACGGGCTGAGAGAGGGTATAGGATACCAATCATACGCGCAGAAGGACCCGCTCGTCGAATACAAGTTCCAGTCGTTCAACCTCTTCTCCGAGCTCATGAACAACATCAACTCCGACATCGTCAAACGGCTCTTCAAGGTGCACATCGCGCCGAAGGCAGAACAGAAAAAGATCTGGGATATCAATCGAGTCCAGCATAGGGAATACGGACAGTTCGAAGCCGGAGCCCCTTCCGGCGCCGGCACCCCCGCCCCTTCCGCCGGGTCTCCGATCATGCCGGATTCGGGCGGAAGGCAACCCTCGCCTGTGCGTACTCAGGTGATAAGCGCAGAAAAGGTCGGCAGGAACGATCCCTGCCCCTGCGGGAGCGGCAAGAAATATAAGTATTGCTGCGGACGGTAACATCTTCAGGCAGACGGAAGCCGATAAACCGCCATACTCCTCGAGACCCGGCAGCCTGGACTTCAATCCTCAGGTACAGTAATTCTTCTTACGACACCTAAACGGCCGCGTAATCCCCCTGCTCTATAACGGAGACGCCGGTGATAAAGGTGAGGTATGAAGGAATCAAAGGCAGCACGCAGGGGGAGATGAATGAGATTACCCCCGCAAAAAACGCGACGAGGCTCGAGATGTTGTTCGATTCGAACCCCGTTATCTCCGGTATAAACCCGAATACCGCGGAAAACCTGTGGAACTGACCGAGCACAAGCAGCAAGCCGAGCAGGAGGAGGAGCCCGCCGCTGACGTACTTGACTGTTCCGAGGTGTTTCTTCATCCAGTCCGAAAACGTCACAAAGTAGCTGAACGCAAATGCGGAAAACAAGAATGGGAGGCCGAGCCCGATAGAGTACGAAACGAGGAGCAAACCGCCCTTCAGCGCCGTTTCTTTTGTCGCGGCGAGTATGAGAATGCTTGACAGAATAGGGCCGATGCAGGGGGTCCATGCGGCCGCGAACGTAATGCCTATCACAAACGCCCCGAACACACCTCTCGGCCGTCGTGCGAGCGACGTCCGTTTCTCATAGTTCAGCCAGCGCAGCTTCAAAAATCCCATCACCTGTACCGAAAGCAGTATGATGACGGCCCCGCCCGCGATCGCGATGAGCGTGCGGTATCTGTTCAGAAACCGGGAGACCGTACCGGCGCCCACACCGAGCAGCACGAAGATCACCGTGAAACCCAGTATAAAAAACACCGTATTTACGACGACTTTCGTAAGTGTCCGATTACGATCCATCAGTCCATGCCTCGTGGGAAGTTCCTTTACATAATGTATTCAAAGAATCCCGGCGAGAAAAGCCTTATAAGAGATTATATCTTCCGAATACGGATATAAGAATTCCATCATCCAGACGCATGTCTGTTGATTAGACGTAGTCTTTTCGTGTACCGCCGTGCAATCGTGATAACGGTTATCATAATAAAATTACGGTATTTGGTACTATCGTTTATTTCATATGGTTTGGAACACGCCCCTTTTCCCTTTAAAATCCGATTATAGATTCAATTACGCTGGTTCACCCTCCCGACTCCACGGGATCCTACGGGATCCAAATAGGGTTGACACAGTATTTATTGTGCCATATTATTGAATCATGATACGGGCCTCAAGGGGGGATATTCCTTGTGATATACTCGAGGAGATAATAGCGCTCGGCGAGGGATACAAAACGGAATTCAAGGTCACCCTTCCCTCTCCGAAAAGCCTTGCGCGATCGCTTTGTGCGTTCGCCAATGCAAAGGGGGGCACGCTTTTCGTCGGCATCGACGATAGCGGCGTACCGGTAGGTATCACGAACAGAGCGATCGAGCTTTCGACCATCGAAAAGGCCGTCCCGCTGGTACTTCCGAAACCCGTAATCAAAGTGTCGGTACTCACCTTCAATGATCGTGATTTATTATATATCGAGGTATCGGAAGGGCCGAATAAACCGTACTACGTACGGGATGGAAAGGAAACAAGCGCCTACATCAGGGCTGCGGATGTCAACCTTCCCGCGACGAAAAAAATCCTGCGCCACTTCATGGGCGGTGACGGGGGCCCTGCAGGCGCCAGGAAGACGCTACGGAAACATGAAAAGATCATCCACGACCTGTTCGATCAGAACAAACGACTGGGCGTTTCGGATATACGGGAGGCGTTGAACTACTCCGAAAGAAGAATCAAGAGAATCCTTGTATCACTCACGAGGCAGGGACTCATTATACCATCATATAACGAAAAAAATGTCTATTACAGGACAGAAGATCGGTAACCATATGCACACGGCCTCAGTGATAATCCCCGCGTACAATCGCGCGGGCATGCTTCAAAAAGCCGTCGAGTCGGTTCTTTCTCAGAGCGATCCTCCCCTTGAGCTCATCGTGGTGGACGACGGCTCCAGTGACGGCACCGCACAATATATCGATTCACTGGAAAGCGGAGATCTTCGCATTGCGGGACCGGATTCCGAAACACATCGCATCACGATACGGTGTATCAGGATACCGCACTCCGGAGTAAGCAGGGCGAGAAACGCCGGTATCGAGGCGTCACGGGGGGAATGGATCGCATTTCTCGATTCCGACGACTACTGGCTTCCCAAAAAACTCGGTACGCAGCTTGTGTACCTGAAGAAGCACCCGGATCTTCTTATCTGTCATACGGACGAAATCTGGATAAAAAACGGTATTCGGATCAATCAGGGTAAAAAACACAAAAAAAAAGAGGGCTGGTTCTTTATCGAATCCCTCGATCTCTGTCTCATCAGTCCCTCCTCCGTGATGATACACAGAAGCGTCTTTGACAGGGTCGGTCGGTTCGATGAAAGCTTCGATGCGGTTGAAGACTACGACCTGTGGCTCAGGATCACGTCGAAATATCCCGTCGGCTATATCGATGAGAAGCTCGTCGTGAAGACCGGGGGACACCCCGACCAGCTGTCGGCCCGTATAGACGGCATCGAAGGATACCGGATACGCGCGCTGGAAAAGTGTCTTCTGGATAAGGAGCTTCGCTCCGACTTCTATGCGGAGGCGTTACGGGTATACGAGAAAAAGTGCGGGATATATCAATCGGGATGCTGGAAACGGGGAAAAGAGAAGGAAGCCGAAAGGGTGCGTAATCGAATGGATGCTGTAATCGCGTCCGCACGAACATAGCCTTGCCATTCGGACATATTCAAAGATATGTACCAAATCGACAGGAAACCGTAGATGAAATCAATTCTGGTAATTGACGACGAAAAATCCATACGGGATATGCTGCGGGCGGGACTCACGCAGTACGGATATAACTTCTATGATGCCGGAGACGGGAAGAACGGGGTAGAGGTCTATAAACGAACCAGACCCGATATCGTACTCACGGACGTGAAGATGCCCGAAATGTCGGGCCTGGAGCTCACGAGACAGCTGAAAGCGATCGAGATCGATTCGGATATCGTCATCATGACCGGATACGGTTCGGAGGAACTCGTTATCGAAGCGCTTAGGTCCGGCGCCACGAACTATATCAAGAAGCCGATCTCTTTAAACGAGCTCTTCAACATCCTGGACGGAATAATTCTAAACAGGGAACGCAGGAGGAAGAGCGAAGTCATCAAGGATGTCGTTGTCTTTGAAAAGAAGAAGCTTGTGATCGACAACGAAATTTCACGCATATGGGGCATTATCAACCAGATGCTGTTCAACATTCCCAATGAGGTCAGCGATACGAACCTCGAGGGAATACGGCTCGGTCTCTACGAGATAATCCTGAATGCCATAGAGCACGGAAACCTCGGCATCTCATACGAGGAAAAATCGGAATCCATACAGAATAACAGGTATCTCGATCTGCTGGAATCCAGATCGATGCAACCGGATAGGAAACAGAAACGTGTGTTTATCGATTGTACAATCGACCATATGGGGCTTTCGGTCGAGATACGGGATCAGGGGGGTGGGTTCGACTTTCATGAATTCGCAGAACCCGAAAGCCGTGAAGAGATCCTGCGCGCCCACGGCCGGGGCATCTTCCTCGCATCCCTCTACTTCGACAGGATCGAGTACACCGAGCCCGGCAATACGGTGACTGTATCCAAACAGTTCCAGTAGAACGGAGAATCACGCCGGCGGGATTTCGGCGTGACGTGCCATAAACGGAAAGGACCCTTTTTAGCGAACGCCGATCGTCTGTTTCTTGAGGACGGGTATCCCGTGTTTCTCCAGTACCTGCACCGCTTGATCCGTATCCTCGAATCTGAAAATGAGAAGCGCCTTGTCCTTCGGCTGCTCGAAGAAAGCGTACATATACTCCACATTGATCTGTTTCTCGGCCAGTACACGCAACACTGATGCGAGGCCGCCCGGCCTGTCGGGAACCTCGACGGCGACGACCTTGGATTGTTTGACGATGAACCCCTTGCCCTTCAGCACGTCCACCGCACGTTTTACGTCGTCAACGATCATTCTGAGTATACCGAAGTCGGAGGTGTCCGCAAGCGAGAGGGCCCGTATGTTGATATTGTTCTCTCCGAAGATCTCCGTGATATCGAGGATCCTGCCGGCCCGGTTTTCCAGGAAGATCGAGATTTGATCGATATACATAACACCACTCTCCTTCTTTGATGTATTGTTCCGCGTAAAAAACACCCGCGCACGGCGCCTTTTACAGCGTGCGCTTGTCGATTACGCGCTTCGCTTTCCCTTCCGAGCGGGCTATAGTCTTGGGCTCGACGAGACGTACACCCACCTTTATACCGAGCATGCTCTCGATATCATCCCTGATCTTTCGTTCCGCCTGCTCCAGCCCTTTGATCTCGTCGGAGATGAGCCGTTCATTCATCTCTACGTGTATCTCGAGCTCGTCCAGCGCGCCGTCCCGCTCCAACACGATCTGGTAGTGCGGCTCGACTCCCTCGATATTGACGAGCACCTCCTCAATCTGTGAGGGGAAGACGTTCACTCCCCGCACGATGAGCATGTCGTCCGTTCTTCCCATGATCCGTTCCATCCGGATCGACGTCCGCCCGCACTCGCACTGCCCCGGAATCAGCCGGGTAATGTCTCTCGTTCGGTACCGTAAAAGCGGCGTGGCTTCACGGGTTAGTGTCGTAATAACGAGCTCCCCTACTTCACCGTACGGCAGCACCTCGGAAGTCTCGGGGTCTATGATTTCAGGGTAGAAGTGGTCGTCGCAGATATGTACCCCGCATTTGTACTCGCACTCGTTTCCGACCCCGGGACCGATTATCTCGGTGAGTCCGTAAATATCGAGAGCCAAAAGAGAGAGCCTCCGCTCGATCTCCTTTCGCATATTGTTCGACCATGGCTCTGCGCCGAAGTTGCCCGCTTTCAGGGGCAGGGAAGAGAAATCCACGCCCATCTGCTCTCCGACCTCCGCGAGGTAGAGACAATAGCTCGGCGTGCAGGTCAGGATGGTGGACTTGAAGTCCTGAAGAATCATTATCTGACGTTTCGTATTCCCTCCGGATATGGGTACGACCGTCGCTCCTATCCTTCTCGCGCCGTAGTGGACACCCAGGCCGCCGGTGAAGAGGCCGTAGCCGTACGCATTCTGCACCACGTCTTTTTCAGTGGTGCCGCTTGCGGCAAGGCATCGGGCCATCACCTCACTCCAGACATCGATATCACCCCTGGTATATCCGCCGATGACCGGCTTTCCCGTGGTACCGGAGGAAGTATGTATCTCGGTCACATGGTCCATGGGAACTGCAAACATCCCGAAAGGATAGTTGTCCCTTAGATCGTCCTTGGTTGTAAAGGGGAGCCTTTTAATATCCGCGATCGATGAGACCAAATCGGGCTGGATGCCGGCATCATCCATTCGATCTTGATAGAACGGAATTTTATCGTATACCCGGCGGATGAGCCGCTTGAGCAGTTCGCCCTGATGCGCCTTCTTGCTGTTCTCGGGCAGCATCTCCTTTTCTTTGTTCCAGATCATGGAAGCCCTCCCTTTTTCTCCTGTAGAGAGTACTGTATCAGGAGGCAAAATATATTGCAAGCGCTAATTGATTCCCTCGGAAACGGCACTGCTTTTGCCGCAAAGTTCGGTATATATGAGTATGTCGCCGGTACTATTCGAATCGGGTTTACAATGATAATGACGTTAGTATCAATGATCTTCGACTCCGGGCTGATTCGAAAGCTTCTCTTTGAGCAGCTCGTTCACTATTTTCGGGTTCGCCTTGCCACCGGTTCGCTTCATCACCTGGCCGACGAGAAAACCGAACGCCTTTTTCTTCCCGGATCTGTACTCGTCGGTAACGGCCGCGTGATCCCGGATCACAGCCTCTACCACATCGACGATCTCTTCTCTATCGCTGAGCTGCCGCATCCCCTTTCGTTCGACGACCTCAGCCGCCGTCTCCCCGCTCGCCGCCATCTCGTCGAACACAGCCTTTGCGAGCTTTCCGGATATGACTCCGCCGTCCATTATCTCAAAGAGCTCACGAAGCCTTTCAGGCGTTACGGCGAAAGATTCAATATCCTTCCCCGTTTCATTGAGCGCCCTCATCACTTCAGTATGTATCCAGTTTGCGATCTTCTTAGGCCTTTTATACCCCCGCGCAGAGTCCTCGAAGTAGCGGGCGATCTTGTGAGACGAACATAAGACCTCGACGTCGTAATCGGTGAGGCCGTATTGTGCCTTTATTCTGTCACGTCTTTCTTCAGGGAGCTCCGGAAGCGTTTCGCGTATTCCATCGATCTCTTGCGGCGAGAGCTCGATCGGCACGAGATCCGGGTCCGGGAAATAACGGTAATCGTGAGCCGACTCCTTCGTACGCATCTGGACGGTCGCATTCTTGCTCACATCAAAGAGCCTGGTCTGCTGTGTAAGCCGCTCGCCCGACCGGATGAGCCTGGACTGCCGCTTTATCTCGTATTCGAGGGCCCGCTTGACATTGGCGAAGGAGTTGAGATTCTTTACCTCCTGCTTCACGCCGAACGCGTCCTCTCCCGTTTCCCGAAGCGAGACGTTGACGTCGACCCTGAGCTCTCCCTTCTCCATGCTGCACTCGGATACTTCCGTGTATTGGAGTATCTCTTTTACCGCGACGAGAAACCTGTAGGCTTCGTCCGGCGTTCTCAAATCCGGCTCGGTGACGATCTCCAAGAGCGGCATTCCGCAGCGGTTTAAATCTATGAAGCTCGGACCCTTCGGGTCGTCGTCATGCACGAGCTTACCCGCGTCCTCTTCGAGATGGGCCCTCGTAATCCCGATGCTGCGTTCTTTTCCCCTCTCGTCCTTTATCCGTACGAATCCGGCGCGGTTCAGCGGGTGCTCGAACTGCGATATCTGATACGCCTTCGGAAGATCGGGATAGAAATAGTTCTTCCTTGCGAACACCGAGTAGCTGCAAATTGTGCAATTCAGCGCGAGCCCTGCCATGACTCCCTTTTTCAGGACGTCCCTGTTGAAGACTGGAAGCGCCCCAGGGAGCCCGAGACAGACGGGACACGTATGAGTGTTGGGAACGGCGCCGAAGCCGGTACTGCAACTGCAGAACGTCTTCGTCTTCGTGTTCAGTTGCACATGTATCTCCAGTCCTATCACCGCCTCGAGGTTCATCCCGCCCCCTCCGTAAAGTCGACGAAGATTTTCGTTTCGGTCCCTTCACCTACCTGTATCTTCATCCCTTTCGCCACCTCACGATTCATCTATATCTTTCTCCATACTGGAAACGAACGTCTTCGTCTTCGTGTTCAGTTGCACGTGTATCTGAAAGTCCCATCACCGCCTCGAGGTTCATTGTAATTCCTCTTCTATAACCCCCGCGGCCCTGAATATATCCGCTTCATTGAAGTGGTCGGCGATAAGCTGTATGCCGACCGGCAGTCCGCCGGATGTCGTGCCGCAGGGTACGGAGGCCGCAGGAAGACCGGCGAGATTCGCTGGTACTGTATACACGTCCGAAAGGTACATCTGCAGCGGATCGTCGACGAACGTGCCGATGTCCCATGCGGGCACTGGGGAGACCGGTGTCACTATGAGATCGACGTCTCTGAAAGCACGTGTGAAATCCTCGCGTATGAGGGTGCGTGCCTTCTGAGCCTTCAGATAGTATGCGTCGTAATACCCGGAGGAAAGCGCGAATGTCCCGAGAAGGATCCGCCGTTTAACCTCTTTCCCGAATCCCCGGCTTCTGTTCTCCTTGTACAGCCTCGAGAGGTCGTTTGTGTCGGTCACCCGCGTGCCGTACCGTATGCCGTCGAAGCGGGCGAGGTTTGACGATGCTTCAGCGGTTGCGATTATATAGTAGGCGGCAATCGCATATTTGGTGTACTTGAGGCTCGTACGTACGACGACCGCCCCCGCCTTTTCAAGGAGCCCGATACCGCGCAAAACCGCGTTTTTTACCTCCTCGTCGAGACCTTCTGTGAAGTACTCCTCCGGAACCCCCACTCTCAAACCGTCGATGCTCTTACCCACGAACTGAATGAAGTGCGCGGTTTTCTCTTTTGCGGAGGTGGAATCGCGGGGATCATACCCGCTTATCGCCTCGAGGAGCAGCGCACCGTCTGCGACGCACTTGGTTATGGGCCCTATCTGATCGAACGATGACGCATACGCCACGAGCCCGTACCTCGAAACCCTGCCGTATGTCGGCTTTATGCCGAAGGTCCCGCACATCGATGCCGGCTGCCGTATCGACCCGCCGGTGTCGGAGCCGAGCGCACAGACCGCAAGATTCGCCGCAACGGCCGCCGCCGCACCTCCGCTCGACCCGCCCGGAATTTTCGCTCTGTCGTGCGGATTCCGGACCGCCCCGAAATAGGAAGTTTCGTTCGAGGAGCCCATCGCGAATTCGTCCATGTTGAGCTTGCCTGCGGGTATACCGCCGTTTCTTCTCATATTGATCACCGCAGTGGCGTCATACGGGGCGATGTATTCCTTCAGCATGGCGGAACCGCATGTTGTCGGTGTTTTCGAAACGTTGATGAGGTCCTTTACCGCGACCGGCACGCCGCATAGAAGCGTTTCTTTTCCCACGCCTTCCGGCGTTTCCCCGACAAGCGACGATGCAAGCGACGGATCGAAACTGATATACGCATTGATCGGTTCATCGCTCTCCGAATCTGCCTTCAACGCGATCGTGATGTCCTCTAAAATATCTTCTGTCGCGATCTCCCCGCGCTTCAGCCTTCCGGAAAGCTCGCGAACCGTACATTCGTTCAATCCCATCCGCTTCTCCTATACTACCCTCGGCACGACGATATGCCCTTTTTCCCATCTCGGCGCGAGGTCCTCGACTATACCGACGTCGAAGCTTTCTTTCGCAATATCGTCCCTCATTACATTACTGTACCCGAGGGTGTGCGATGTCGGCTCCACATCTTCGAGATCGAGCTCGTTCAGTATCGCCATATAATCTAGAATCGCCACGAGATGTCGCTTCATCTCCGCTTCCTCCCCGGCGGAAAGATAAAGCTGGGAAAGCTCTGCGACCCACTGTATGGTCTTACCGTCTATCTTCATCGTCGCCTTCCTTTCTGATCGGCGTATATTTCAGCATGAACTTCATGACTGTTTCGTCATCGAACGCTATGAGCGCCGTTTCTCCCGAGACCTCCCGTACCGTGCCCCTGCCGAAGCTGGCATGCACCACCCGGTCGTTCACCTTGATGTCGAGAGGCGACAGGGACAGGCCTGCTTTTACCGGTCGGCTGGATTTCATCTGCCCGGTAACTGCCTTTTTCCCCTGACCGAACCGGGCCGAGGCGACAGGTCCCGTTTCACCATCATAATACGAAAACCGCGGTGATTCCAGCCTGCTTTCTTCGGCCGAGACTAGAAGCGTCGGTGGTACCTCCCGTATAAACATCGAGACTTCTCTTTCGATATTTCTTCCGTACAACCTTCTCGACCGCGCAGCGGTGAGAAAGAGCCGTTCCATCGCCCGCGTCATGCCGACATAGCAGAGCCTTCTTTCCTCTTGAACGTCTTCGGGACGATCCCCGGACAGAAAGTGCGGAAACATTCCCTCCTCCATACCGGCCATGAATACGACGGGAAACTCCAGCCCCTTGGCGTTGTGAAGGGTGATGAGAAATACTCGGTCGCCGGCCGAGGTTCTTCCTTCCCCTTCGCCATCACCCGGCCGGGGCTCGGCCGAGCCCTGATCGAGGCTGACCTCCTCGATGAATTCGGCGACAGTCCCCGCCGGGTTCTTCCTTGTAAACTCCTCCACCGCGTTGTAGAGCTCTTCGAGGTTGTGCAGTTTCTCCTCTTTGCCCTGCTTCTTCAGCCATTCCGAGTAACCGGTCTCCCGATAAACTTCCTCGAGCAGCTTTTGGGGAGACGCGCTTTCAAGAAGGGACGTTAGCCGCTTCATGAAATCCAGGAACTCATGCACACGGGAGGCTCTCGGCTCGGAAAAAACGTTTTTTTCAACCACACGGTAATACGGCAGCCCCCGGGCGATGGTGGCCTCGATTATCGCCTCTTTTGTCCGGCTTCCGATCCCGCGGGGGGGCTTCGCGATCACTCTCCCGAGCGCAATTTCGTCCAGTGGGTTCAGAAGGAGCCGGATATAGGAGAGAATGTCTTTTACCTCTTCCCGCTCATAGAACCGAAGCCCCCCGACGATCGTATACGGTATCCTGGCCTGTGTGAAGGTCGACTCCAGTACTCTCGACTGGGCGTTTATCCGGTAGAATATGGCGATATCGCGGTAGCGGTATCCCTCACGCCGCACCAGTCTCTCGATCTCTCGTACGATGTAGTACGCCTCTCCGAGGTCGGTGGCGGCCCGGTAGAAGAAGAGCTTCTCGCCCTCCTGCTTTTTCGTATATAACGTCTTTCCGAGCCGGCCCGGATTGTTGCCGATGACCGATGAGGAAGCGGTAAGTATGTTCTGGAACGAACGGTAATTCTCTTCGAGCCGTACGATCTTGGTGCCGGCATAATCCTTTTTGAAATTCAGCACATTCTCGACCTTCGCCCCTCTGAAGCCGTAAATGGACTGGTCGTCGTCTCCCACCACGCACACATTGCCGTCCGGCAGGGTGAGCAGTGAAACGAGCACGTACTGGGAGTGGTTGGTATCCTGAAACTCGTCGACGAGTACATAGCGAAACCTGCGTTTTAGTGCCTCGCATAACGTGTTGCTCCGTTGCAGCCCGCGCACAAGGCGAAACAGAAGATCACCGAAGTCGAAGAGATTTTCCGTTTCGAGCAGCTTTTCGTACTGTTTATAAATTTCGTAAAACAACGGATCCGTGGAAAAATCACTTCGTTCCGAGTCTTCCGCATCCAAAAGGGAGTCTTTCGCACGCGATATAAGCGAAACGTACTTCTTGGGCTTTCGTTCCTCCGGGTCTATCCCGCGCGTACGCATGATCCGTTTGACGAGCGCCGTCTGGTCCTCCTGGTCGATGATCGTGAACCCGGCATCCACTCCGACCTCTCCTCCGTAGATCCGAAGCAGCTTTGCAGCTGTCGAGTGGAAGGTCGAAATCCAGCAACCGGCGTCATGCCCTACCAGCGCGTTTACCCTCTCGCGCATCTCATTGCTCGCTTTGTTCGTGAATGTAACCGCGAGGATAGACCTGGGATCGTATCCGTATTCGTTAATGAGGAACGCGATCTTATAGGTGATCACCCGCGTCTTGCCGCTTCCCGCGCCTGCGAGAACGAGAAGCGGGGAACCGTGATAACGAACCGCCTCGACCTGGGCCGGATTCAGGTCATCTTCGTACTTTATTTTTTTCCTCATGGCACGGGGGACTCGTTCAAGTTTTGATGAAGGTAACTCAAATTTAACGAAAAGAGAAGTTTTTTACTATTTCTATACCAGACAATAAGTTAGATTTCTCCTGCACGCGCCGGTGAAAAAAGCCGGTTCGAGGGGTCACAGCGCGGGTTAGCCGAAAAAGAGAAGCCGTATGCATTGCAGTATACCGTTTGCAATCGCTCCAGACGCGATATCATCCAGCATTATGCCGCCCGCTCCGTCGATTTTCTGAAGCGTTCCGATCGGGGGGGGCTTTGCGATGTCCAGCGCCCGGAAGAGGCCGAACCCTGCAAAAAGAAGCACCGCTCCGGCCACGTCGAGACTGAACCGAAATGAAATAAAGGTGACGAGCATCCCGGATATCTCGTCTATCACTATCCTCGAGTCGTCTCTGGTTTTAAAAACCCTGCGCTCCGCATATCCCGAAACAAGAAATCCGACCCCGGTACATACGGCGGCGGCTATGGGGGTTAAAGACGGGTTCGTAAAGGAGAAAAGCACCCAGCATACGCACCCGAGGGCGGATCCGAACGTTCCGGGTGTAAACGGTATGTACCCCACGAATAAGCCGGTGCTTATGAGGGTTACGAAAAACGCCGTCATCCTCAACCCTTTCGGACGAAAAGAGAACGGTTTCTGAGGACATACCGTACCATGGACAGCAATGCGAGCAGGGCCGACGCCGAAATAAGCACAAGCGGAATAAAATAGAGTATCCTGCCCGCTTCTCCGAACAGATTAAGCCACCCGCTCACACTGTCCTGCGGCAGCGGCGAACCGGCATTCAACAGTGACGCGGTCACCGCTCGTTTTACCAAAAGCAGTATCAGTATACAGACTATCGAGCCCATCTGCACGGCGGTTTTCAGCTTTCCCGCTGATTCGGTCCTCATCGGATGGTTTCTTCGTATGGCAACGACTCGAAGCATTGTAACGAACAGTTCTCTCATAAGTATTATGACTATAAGCCAGAATGGGACGAAAAGATCGGGAAGAAGCGCGAACGCGATAAAGGCGCCGCCGACGAGCAGCTTGTCGGCAAGGGGGTCGAGGAATTCCCCGAATCTCGAAACGGTATCGGTTTTTCGGGCGAACAGGCCGTCGAGATAATCCGATAGCGCCGCCGCACCGAAGAGTAAAAGAGAGCCGACGCTCGAAGCGACGCTGAGACCGAACACCGAAAGGATAAAAAAGGGTACGATAATCACCCTGACTGCGGTCAGCATGTTCGCTATTGTGAACAGGGGGGCCATTATACTGCGAAGCTCAAGAGTAGTTTCGTCTTATCGATCTCTTCGTCTAGCCCTTCCAAAAGCCTGTAGATGTCATCCTCGAATATGGGAAGCCGCTTGAAGAGCTCCGGGTCCAACTTCGGTTGATACCCCTTACCGTCACCGCTTGATCCGCATCCTTTGAGTTTGATGCCGATATCGGCGATACGGACGATATCGATAAAAAGGTCCTGTGATACGGCAAGCCCCTTTCGCTCGGGAACTTCCTGGTGATGGTGTGTTACCGTTGCAACGACATGGAGCGGCAGCTTCCATGCCCGCGAGATCCACTGCCCAATCATGGTATGGTCCACATCGTAGAGCATGTGCTCCGCATCGTAGAACGAAATACATTCCTTTTCGGCGGTTTCGATTATTTTACAGAACTCCTCGTGCAGGTAGCCGTCCATGAAGATCTTGCCGAGGTCGTGCAAAAGACCACCGGTAAACGTGTCCTCGGGCGACGAGTACATGCACATCTCGGCGATCTTGACGCTCATGACCGCCGTCGCAACCGAATGGAGCCAGAACTCCTCTCGATTGAAACTGCCGGTTTGGCAATGTTTCAACGTTTCGAAAACGGTAAGAGTCATCACTATGTGCGAGATGTTCTTGTATCCGAGCATGGTGATCGCCTGGGCGATATTCGTGACCCGCTCCGGGAGACCGTAGTATGCGGAGTTCACGAGCGACAGCACCTTTGTGGCAAGGCTCTGGTCGTACTCGATTATTTTCGCAAGATCGGAAGCCGCCGACTTCGGATCGTACAGGAGGGCGTTAACCTTGTTCGCGATTGCGGGGAGTGTGGGAAGCTCACGCACCATCTCTATTGTCTTCTTGATCTTGCTCAGTTTCATCGTTTATCCCTCTGCCGTTTGTACTCGACCGCAATCATTGCAAGATCGTCGTAGAACGAGCTCTTGTGCATGAACCGTTTTACGTCCTCTATTATTCGCTGCAGCATCACGGGGAGCGATCTGCCGTCATGCATCCCGAAGCTTTCGAGAAGCCGTTTTTCCCCGAACTGTTCGTTCTTCTGTGATGAATATGCCTCTATGATGCCGTCGGTATACGCGAGAAACCTGTCCCCCTCCACGAAGTCGATAACCGAATCGTCGTAATCCGCGTCTTCGAACATGCCGATGAAGAATCCTTCAGATGAAAGAAAGCTGATATTCTTTTTCCTATGACGGCATATCGGTCTCGGATGACCCGCACCGCTGTATACGATGCTGTTGTTCGATGTATCGAAGACCGCATAGAACGCAGTCACGTAGTCTCCAGTCTGTATCACGTTGCAGTACTCCCTGTTGAGACGCTTCAGCACCTTTGCCGGGGATCCGCAGCCGGGAGCGTAGTTTCTAAAAGAAATCTTGAGCATCGCGGCTATGAACGCTGAGGAGACGCCGTGACCGGATACATCGGCTAGGAATACGCCCTTCTTGGAGTCGTCGATATCGACAACGTCGTAATAATCCCCGCCTACGTGTCCCATGGGCTCATAATGAAATGCGAACCGAAGCCGCCCGTCCTGCGCGGGAGGTTCCGGGATCAGCGATTTCTGAAGCGTTGCCGCGAGCTCGAGCTCGCCGTTCAGGGTCTTGTACATATCACCGAGCTTCTGGTTTGCGACCTCGAGTTTCCTGAGAGCCGCAGCGAGAGAGGAGGCGCTCTTCCCCTTCGACTTCTCCGAGGGCTTTTTCTCACCCCGAAGGGCCTTCAGTTGTTCTCTCAGCCTGTCGACCTCCTCCCTGTACGGCTCGATCTCCATGCAATCTCTACCTATCAATACGACCTCATCCACACGTCCGTTCGATTCCACGGGAACGAGGTTAGCCCTGAGGAAAAGGTTCCTTCGCGACGTTTTCGTGTCTCTGATATGGAAGGATTGTACCACCTGCGTCGTGCCTGCGGAATCGAATCGCTCCGAAATCCCGTGTCCTAGGGCGTCTACATTCGCGCCCAGTATGCCCTTTCCGAAAACCGCTCTTGCCTTATCGTTTGCATCGAGAATTTTACCGTTCGAATCCATGACTACGACTACATCCGTCACATATCTGAAGAGCACCTCATATCGTTTTTTCTCGTCCATACGCCAGCCCGATCACGAATAGTAACATAGTAAGAATACTCTCCCGACGCCATTATTACAAGCGATATCCCGGCACTATCTAATTGATAAATAGCACAACATCGTGGACACTTTTTGTATCAATAATATTTATACCACTATTTTGACTTTTAAGAATTCAATTACATTGACGATCAACACACTGTCCACGGTTTTATGCAAATTTAGTGTCCATGATGTCGTGCAAATTAACATCTAATAGATGGAGAGGTACCGCTCCAGCTCCCACTCATGAACCTGGGCGATATAGTCCTTCCACTCCTGCCGTTTCGCGGCGAGAAAATGGACGTAGATATGGTCTCCGAGCGTCTCTTTGACGAGATTGTCCTTTTCCATAAAATCGAGCGCCTCGTTGAGGTTTCCCGGCAGCGACGTGATCTTGAGCCGCCTCCTCTCGCGAAGCGACAGTGTGTAGATATTCCTGTTGACGGGATCGGAAGGCTTCAAATCGTTCTTTATCCCGTCGAGCCCGCTTGCGAGCATCACGGCGAATGCGAGGTAGGGGTTCGCGGACGGATCGGGAGACCTAAGCTCCGCTCGCGTGCCCTTTTCCCTTCCCTCCGGAATCCTGCAGAGCGGAGAGCGGTTCCGATGCGACCAGGCGACGTGTGTCGGCGCCTCGTACCCGGGAACGAGTCTCTTGTAGGAGTTGACGAGAGGGTTCGTGATTGCGGTGAATCCGCGCACATGCTTCAGCAGGCCCGCTATATAGTTGAAGGCGGTCTTAGAAAGCCCGTATATTCCCTTAGGATCATAGAACGAATTTTTCCCCTCTTTAAAGAGGCTTTGATGAGTATGCATACCGCTTCCGTTGATGCCGAAGATAGGTTTCGGCATGAACGTCGCGTGCAGACCGAAGCTGTGGGCCACCTTTTTGACCACAAACCTGAACGTTGCGATACTGTCCGCCGTCTTGACCGCGTCCGCATACTTGAAATCTATCTCGTGCTGCCCCGGCGCGACCTCATGGTGCGCCGCTTCCACTTCGAATCCGAGACCGATGAGGATATCGACAATCGCCCTGCGGGCGCCCTCGCCTTTGTCTATTGGAGCGAGGTCGAAATACCCTCCGGCGTCGTGAGTAATCGATGTGGCTTCTCCCTTCTGTCCCCTCTCGAAAAGAAAGAACTCCGCTTCGGGACCCACATTCATTGAAAAGCCCAGCTGCCGGGCCTCTTCCACCACTCTCTTCAGAACAGACCTTGGGCATCCCTCGAAACGCCTGCCGTCAGGGTGGAAGATATCGCATACCAGCCTGGCCACCTTTCCGTAGTTCTCCTCCCACGGAAATACGACAAAGGAATCCAGATCGGGAACGAGAAGCATGTCCGATTCTTCTATACGCGCAAATCCCTCGATGGATGAACCGTCGAACAGTATCTGCCCGTCAATTGCCTTTTCGAACTGCGAGCAGGGTACTTCGACGTTCTTGTTCAATCCCATTATGTCGGTAAACTGAAGCCGCAGGTACTTGACACTTTCATCCTTCAGAACCTTTAATACCGTTTGTTTGTCCATACGCACCTCCCCCTCTTTAATACTGATAATGTACTGAAAATGTCCGGTTTGTAAATGAAATTTATTCCAATTTGCTGTATTTCAGGGTAATTTCAGCTGTTTCGATTGGTTATTATGCGGTTTCGTACGGAATAATGTGCATTCCTATACAATCGCTACTTTTCGGTGTCTTTTTCTTCCGATGAATCACCGTCAGGGGAATCGGAAGACGAATCACCATTACCAGATTCGTCAAAAGACGAATCACCATTACCAGATTCGTCTTCATAGTCGTATTCCGGAAACTCGTAGTAACACTCGGGGCATCGCCAGTCCAAAAACTCCAGCATTGCGTGGCATTTCGGACAGCGGATTTTCTCGGTCGTCTCTTCATTTTCTTTCGCTTTCTTCCCGCTCAGCACAAGTACTTTCACGTCGACGCTTTCGAGCCCCGATGCAAGCTTTTTAGCGTCGGCTTCGGAGAGCCTCTTCACCGCTATCGTATCCGTCCCGGCAAAATATTCCTTCAACTCTTCCGCTTCCTTCTTCATGTACCCTTTGATCTTTTCAATAACGAATTCTTCCTGATCCGGATCGTACACTTCCGAAATCTCTACCGTAAAACTTTCGTCTTTTTCTTTTGCAGGCATGGATTATCCTTGTTTTATTATTCTCAGGCCTTTCAGGCCTCGTTTGCAATGGGCTCGTTCATCGATTCCCCCGCTTCGGCCTCCCTCTCCCTCTTTCTCGTAACGGCCTTGCATATCAGTATACCCACTTCGTAAAGGAGAAGAAGAGGAATTGCGAGCATGATCTGGCTCACGACGTCCGGAGGAGTAAGTATCGCCGCCACGATAAAGACTCCGACGATGGTGTACCTCCTTCCCTTCTTCAGCATCTCGGGTGTGACAATGCCGAACTTGGAGAGCGCGAGAATCACGAGAGGCAGCTCGAACATCACTCCGAAAGCGATAATCATCTTTGAGAGAAACGATATATACGCATTAAGCGTTATCATCGGTGTTATAGAAAGAGATACATACTCTTTGCGGAAAGATAGAAGGAATTTGATTGCCAGCGGCAAGACGCCTCTGAAGGCAAACGCGGCACCGGAAAGAAACAAAATGTACGAAACAGGGCCGAAGAAGATAAGGTATTTCCTCTCCCCTTTTTTCAGGGCAACCCCGACATATCTCCAGATCTGGTAGAGAATAAACGGCATCGCACCCATAACGCCTGCAAGCAGAGACAGCTTTACTATGACGAAAAACGCCTCCGTTGGGTTTATGAAAACGAGTTTTTCTATGTTGCCGCTCTCCGTGATGAAAAGGAGTATTTCGTCGATGAAGTAGTACGCCCCCCCGGACGCCGCCGCCACGACGATGACGATGTACAAAAGCCTCTTTCGAAGCTCGTTCAGGTGCTCGACTATTGTCAACTCTTTGTCTTGCATATATGCCTTGCTGACATGCGTGAGTGGATACCGCGTATTCGAACGGCCTGGGGAACACTCATGCAGGACCCGCTCTCCGGTAGTACAGTATACTATCTGTAAATAATTAAAGTCAATGTCTACATTTGCTTAGGAACCAGTTGTTTTCTACACGTAAATGGCTGCTATGAAGAATTTAATACGGACCACGAATTGTAGCATAAAATCTGTCAGCTAATGAATGAACAATATGGTGATCAAGGATAAATCGAATGCTGGAAAGCGTCTGACGGGGCTTGAAATGAGTATATCGATTATGTGTTATATATCACCCAGCGTTGACAATTTGATTAGGAATTTGTGAAGGTAAAACACATTCAATACATCTTTATCTCCGAGTATTTTTTCTTGGTTCTTCTCCGATTTAGGTGCAATAATTTAATGAAAATTACTTGCTACCTATAAGCATTACCATGATTTATATTGATCTCTTCTTGCATGATATCTCGTACAGTATCAAACAAACGTTATGGGTGTCATTTGCGAGTGAAAACTCCTACGGAGTGTTTAAAAGCAATCTAAAAAAAGGACTGTAAATAACAGTATTATGAGATTACTTCGTCAGTCGCCTTCGGCAGTAAAGACAACATCGGATGATGTTGTCTTACGCCTCGTAATGACACAGTATGATCAATACGTCCATATTTATTGCAACTAATTT
>JAFGTF010000022.1 GCA_016934265.1 Spirochaetota bacterium | reverse complement strand
TATATAATATACATAAAAACGTCAAGTTGATTTTTTATACTCTACGAAGCCACGATAATACCACGGAGAAAATAAATTTTAGAATAACTATCAACTATCCGGGATTATTGATAAGAAAGGTAAATATTTCCAAGTTGTCTTGTTTCAGGAAAAAGCGGATTGCTTCGGAAATTAAGAAACCCGTACTGGTATCAGAACCCGCGGCCATGACGAGTTCGAACGCCGCCATCGCCTTGCCATACCGGGAGCAGGCTGGAAACCGCTCGTGAAAAAACCCGCTTTCCCGTCTTCAATATGTCGACAAAAACCGGTTTCATCGATATATTATCCCGATATGTTGATACGATCGACATCTTTCGGGAAGCCATATACTGATTGCAAATAAAACCTTTACTATGGATTCTTCTCCATAATGAGCCTATCGATAATATCCACTAACCGTGTAGCGGTATCAATAGCATCCTTCGCCTCTTTTTTTGAACACGGCAACCCAGGTTCATAAATGAGGTGGTGCCTCTTTCTTCTCATATAATCATAACTGTTGACCAATGTATTATGCTCTTGACCCAAACCAATACTTACGAATTTAACAACCGTCAGATGTTTGCCTCTTACGTCAGGTCTATACCCTCCGCTGAACATCAGCGCGAGCCCTGCGCGCAGCATAGCGTTATATGCATAATTATACGAACACTCTGAATCCTCATTTATGTTTCTTTGGGCTGTCTTCAAGTCAATGCGGGCCCGTTCCATCAGATTGTTAATTTCGTTATGGTCAAGAGGACATGGTTTTATTAAACCTTGTCTTACAAGTTCCTCTTTTGTCTCCCTATAAACCATCCTCTTTACCTATCAGCACAATCTTTGGATTTTCCAATACAGCCTTGACAAAGCCGTTGTTTTCTCTTTTTCTGCGTTTGTATTCCGCTGAGGAATAAACGGAAAAGTTGATTTCCCTCTGGAGGATTTTTTCCAATTCCGCAATTTTTTCATTTAAATAGGATATATCGGGATCGCCGATAATCATAAGATCGATATCGCTCGTGCCTTTTTCGTTTCCCGAGGCAAATGAACCGTAGATAAAAGCAGAATTTATTTCTGTAATTTTTGACAGCATCTCTCTCAATCGACCCTCAACGCCAACAGTCTTAAAGACGATGCTTTTTATCTCCTCATAAAGCGGATGCTCGTTATTCAGGTAGTAGTAAAGAAGGCTGCCGACCTTACGAGTATGGAATAAATCGTCTCTTGTGAATTTCAAAAGCTCCCTTCGAATACTCCCAGCGGAGTATCCCAGAATCCGCTCGAGCTCTCTTAGATAGTACCTTTTGAAAGGGTTTGTAAAAAAAAGTGTCAATAAAGCCTGCCGGACTTTTGATTTGGTAAGGTAGAGGATCTCATACAAAATTTGTACTCCTTTTTGAGTACAATTGTACTCAATATTGCCTACAATGACAATGTAAATCAGATAAGCGGATTACTTCGTAATAAGACTCCGAAGGAGTCTTCCCTCGCCCATCATTAAAGGCCGATGGCCCACAGCTATAAGCCAACGGCTTCTACGCCCTCTTCCACCTCGTGCCGTCCTTCGTGTCCTCCAAAACAATCCCCATCTTCAAAAGACGGTCCCGTATGGCGTCCGCCCTGGCGAACTCTTTCTTTCTTCTCGCGAAAATCCTCTCTTCTATGAGCTTCTCTATCTCGCCGTCCAGCTTCTTTTTCTCGAAGCTGAATACGCCGAGCACTTTATCGATCTCCTTCATGAACTCGATCACGAGGCCGGCGCTCTCGCTTCCGAGCTCCCCCTTTTCCATCAGTACGTTGACGTCCCGCACGAAATCGGAGAGCGCGGCGAGCGCCTTCGACACGTTGAGGTCGTCGTCGAGCCCCTCCGTGAACCCCTCACGCGCCCGTCGTATGCCGGCGTCTATCGTTTCGGCGGTACCGCCTCTTTCGCCCTGCTTCGCTTCGGCCACCCTGCCTATGAAATCGTTGAACCGCTGAAGCGCCGCCTCCGCCTGTCGAAGCGTCTCCTCCGAAAAGTTCAGAGGCGCCCGGTAGTGCGACGAGATCAGAAAGAACCTCACCGCTTTCGGCGAGAATAGTTCGAACGCCTGCCTGAGGGTGAAGAAATTGCCGAGCGATTTGCTCATCTTCTCGTTGTCGATATTGAGAAACCCGTTGTGCATCCAGTAGCGGGCGAACCGGTACCCCGCACCCCGAGACTGGGCGATCTCGTCCTCGTGATGGGGAAATATGAGGTCCTGGCCTCCGCAGTGGATATCGAACTCCTCCTTTAGATACCTTCCGCTCATGACGGAACATTCTATATGCCAGCCGGGCCTGCCGTTCCCCCACGGGCTCGGCCACGAGGGCTCGCCCGGCTTTTCGAACTTCCAGAGCGCAAAATCGCCGGGGTTTCTCTTACCCTCAGCCACATCCACCCGCACGCCCTGCTTCAGGTCCTCGAGCCGCTGTCCGGAGAGCTTCCCGTAGTCGTCGAACGTCGAGATGTCGTAGTATACACCGTCTTCGAGGAGGTATGCGTGCTCCCTCTCGAATAGACGCTCTATGAACGAAACGATGCCGGGGATATGCTCCGTCGGTTTCGGCGCCTCGTCCGGTTCCAAAATCCCGAGCTTTTCGAAATCCTCCTCGTAGATCCGTATGAACCGCTCGGTAAGCTCCTGAACCGTGGTGTGCTCGGCCTTCGCCCTCTCGATGGTCTTGTCGTCTATGTCGGTCCAGTTTCGTACGAACGTGACCTCGTATCCCCTGTAGGAAAGGTAGCGCCGGAGCAGATCGAAACAAACTGCCGACCTGCCGTGCCCGAGGTGGCCGTAGTCGTACACGGTGGGGCCGCACAGGTAGATACCGACCTTTTTTTTCTCCACCGTTTCGAGGTCCACTTTTTTTTTCTTCATAGTATCGTATATCCTAATCAAGGCGGGCCCCCAAAGAATTGTTTTGCATCACGCCGGCGGAAAATAAAGAAATAGGAATTTCTGTTAATTTACAGTACCTTTAGCCTACTCGTAAAGGATAAAGAGGTATTGACAAGTGAGGCAGATAATACTGCAGTATGCGAAGGATATGACGGCCGGCAGGCTCGCGCGCGGCTACGACCACTGCAACCGCGTCTACCATCTCGCGAAGCAGCTCGAAGACCGCTACGACGACGAGGTCCTCTATGCCGCCTCATTTCTTCACGATATCATCCTCATCGAGCCGCACCAGCTCCAGTCGGCGGAGCGCGCCGAGGCGGTGCTCCATGAGGTAGGATTCAAACCCGAGAAGATCGCGCTTGTGAAGGATGCGATACTCAACCATATCCCGGAAGGAACCCCCACGCTCCTCGAGGGAAAGATGCTCCACGACGCTGACATGCTCGACTCGCTCGGCATGACGGGTTTCACGCGCCTCGCCATCGGCGCGTTCTTCTGGAAGGGCGCGAAGACCCTCTACGAAGTCCTCCGCCTGGTACGGGAGTACAAGGAGAGGGCCGAGCGGCACCTCATACTGGAAAAGAGCAGAAAGATCGCCGAAGAACGGCTCGGCTTTATGGAGGAGGCGCTGGACAGGCTGGAGAAGGAGATCTCGATAGTCGGAATCGATACAGGATAGGGCCGGAGCGCATGATGGAGTCAGGGTAAAGACCCAGACAGAAGATCGCCGAGCCTCCTGCCCGCTTCGAGGAACGCGTTGTTTCTCGCGGCCTCTTTCGAGCTGCCCGTGCCGCTTGCCGGATGCTGCCAGGTACCGAGAACAAAGCCCTGCTTGGCGTCGTACAGCCGTACGACCGACTCGGCCGAGGCCGTGTAGAATCCGGCTATCCTGTCGTACTTCACGATCCGGACCTCCCCGATCATAATCCTCTGTGTGGCTTGACTCGCCTTTTCTTTGAGATACTGGATCCGTTCGTATTCGTCCCTGTAGAGGAAAAGCTCTGGGTCCGTCGGTATCTCGAACACGGAAAAACCCCTCCGTCGGAGATCTTCGACGAGTGCGGCCGCCACAGAAGGCTTTCTCACCACCCGTCCCTCATCCGTCTGCAGGAAAAATATCGCGGTCTGGTAGGACTTCGCCGGGGAATCCGAGCGGAACGTAAATGTCACACGCTTGGTGCCTAAAAGCTGTTGCAGCGCCTCGACCCGGTCCGAATACCGTGCGGGAACCGCATCGAGCCGCGCCGAGAAGAACGGTGCAAGGTCTATTTCCGCCTCCACTTCGTTTGCCTCCCGCACCTCGTATATCCGCGTAAGGTAGAGGGAGGCTTTCCCGTCCGCGTCCGTGGTCGTGCGTTCCACCCGGAGCTTGTATCCCGATCCCCGTGACTTGGGAACCCGGTAGGTGAATTTGACGGGTGCGTTCGAAAGCGGGATCTTTTTTGCATCGGACCGTGTGTATACGTGGAGGACAAGCGGTTTTGTAAGACCCTCTCCCACCAATCCGACCTGACGGTCGCCCGACTTTTCCAACTCGATAGCCGCGATGAGCTCCTGCGCTTTCTGTATGTTTCTATCGAAGAAGACGCCCTCATCGTCGACCTTCAGCGAAAAAAACGCAGCGTTGAGACGGCTTGCGACGGCCTGTATCAGCTCCCCTTTCTCCCCGTATTCTTTCGCCTCCCGCTCGAGCCGGCTGATCTCCCCGTATTTCAACCGGAGAATATCCTCGATCCGCTCCTGCTCACCCCTGATCTCGGCCCTGCTGTACTTTAAAAGAACCCATACCCTGAAGAAAACGGAGCCGTCGGCTCTTTCGTACTCTTCGTGATACGCTTCGACGATCTCGGCGTCCTGCAGGTTCGCCCGTCCCGACGAGAGCAGTTCCCTCGAAACGATCGCGGTATATTCCTCGGCGAAGAAGCGCTCCTCGTAGGTGAGAGAGGAGCTGACGGATATCCCTATCGCGGCCACGACGAAGGAAAGGGCGTCCGACACCGCGTCCTTTTTGCCCTCGTCGTAACTCGAACTGTCGCCGCTCGTGCCGACGAAAAAAAGGTACCCGGGCTCACTCGGAATGATCGATATCCATGAGGGTTGCGTTTCATGTGAGCGTTTGACGAGTTTGTGCTCCCTCTTTACGGTCGTCGCACAGCCTGCGGCAAAGAGGCAGCAACATAGGACAAGAACAAAAAGGGCCCTCGTGAACCGGCGCATGCGACGCCCCTATTCCTCGATCCCGAATATCACCGCATTACCCCTCGACACCAGGACCGTCAGGTTCTCGAAGCCCTCCTCGTTCTGGAGGTTGGCGAGCACCTCGTCGATGAGCTGGGGTTTTCTTCCCATATAATAGACATAGTACTTCGCCTGCCCCGCGGACACGGAAACCTCTTTCAGGCTCCTGAAGTTGCCGGCGGCGCTCAGCGCGTCCCTGAAGGTGGTGGCCATGGAATAGTCTCCGAGACCCTGCACGACTACCTCGTAACGTATTCCCTCCTCGAAGGATTTGTACATGTAGTTTCGAACGAGGTCTATCGTCGGTCTTACCGCATTCTCCACCGCCACCTCAACCCCCTTGCGTTTGGCCGCATCCATTCCGCTCGCGAGGCCGAGCCTCCCCGAATAGCCCGTTTCCGTACCGAGCCCGCGCCCCGTCGCGCTCTCGAAGGCCTTCAGATCGATCGACGCGGAGGCGAAGTGAATGTCTCCGCTTTTCCCCTCGCCCTCGACTATGCCGTCGACGACGATGTACACGTCCGCGTTCAGCGCCTGCGCGATGAGCTGTACCACGCTCACCGCACCCTGCGTCTCCTCATAAAGGGTGAAATACTCTTCCTTGATCTCGTTTATCCGCTCGAGGTCCACATACTCGTACTCTTTTCCCGCAAGGTAGTTGTTCACCCTGTTTACGCACAGCCTCGCGTACTCATCCTCTATTCGCCTCTTTTCAGGCTCGAAGTAGACGAGATAGGTGAGATTATCGAGCGCCTCGAGTATGAGCGGCTCGTAGGGAGATTCCGAGTAATCTTTCTTCTCCCTCGGCTCGGGTACTTCGACGCCTATGGTGCGAATACTCTCCTTTACCTTGTCCCCGTCGAACGCAACCCTGGCGTACACGATCGTATCCTTACCCGATTTTACCTTGTCCGTGACCTCGTAACGAACGATGAATGTCTCCGCAATATCGTAGACGTATGTCTTGATCCGTTCCGAATTCTGCCGTTCGGGCTCCGGCCCTATCGCCTCGAGCACGACCTTGCGCAGCGCGTCCCTGAACGCCAGCGCCAGCGCATCATCGAAAAGCTTCGCCTTGCCGACCCCGTTCTCCACGATCTCCGAGAGGGCCTCCCTCTGTTCCACCTTGGGCCGCGCGGTCGCACATCCGAAAAAAAGAATCGCCGCCGTCATCATCATGATGAGCGGGAGATAAACGATACGTCTCGTCATGGCATCCTCCTCATTGTCCGCAGTGGAGCGTACGCCCGCAAAAAACGTGCACCCCGTCTCCCATTTGCGGGCGGAGACCCTCCCTGTAGGGTTACAATAGCACATTTTGTTTTAAAATCAACGCTTCTTTGACGGGTGGAAAAATCGTAACCGGAAGAATGGAGAAAGGCGATGTTCCGTCCGACTCCTGTCCTTTTTTTGCCGCAGCCTTTTATCCGTTCAATACTTCACCGATGGTGTCGATGAGGTCTTCGATGCAGTACGGCTTTACGATGACGCCCTTGAAACCGTATTTTTGGTACTCCGACATGACGGGATCGTTAGAATACCCGCTCGAAACGATCACCTTGGCACCGGGATCATGTTCCATAAGAAGGCTCATCGCCTGTTTCCCTCCCATGCCCCCCTGAATCGTGAGGTCCATTATCACGACGGCGTAGTCGTTCTTCTTGTACAGATTCAAGGCCTCCTCACCGTTCGAGGCATAATCGACCTCGAACCCGATGCTCTTCAGCATATCCCCGCAGACCATACGCACCGACTCCTCGTCGTCCATAACGAGCACTGTGCCGTCTCCATGAACGACTCGGGGCGGCTGATCACTGTCCTCCGACGGCGGGAGATCGAGCGCGGGCAGGTAGACATGGAAGCTCGTCCCTTTCCCGATCTCAGACTCCACCGTAATGAGACCGCCGTGATTCTTGACTATGGAATAGGCGGTCGCGAGGCCGAGCCCGAATCCCTTGGACTTGGTGGTAAAATAGGGATCGAAAATCTTCGACAGATGTTCCTCCCTGATTCCGATGCCGCGGTCTTTTACGGTGACTTTGACGTACCGTCCCGTCCTGAGAGGGCAAACCTCGTTCTCGCCGAGCTTGACGTTCCCGCACGATATCTCCACCGTACCGCCGTCGGGCATGGCGTGGTCCGCATTTATGACGATGTTGTTTATCATTTGGCTTATCTGTCCCCCGTCCATTTCTACCGCCCAGACTTTATTACCCATCGAGAACGAGGGGCTTACATTCGAGCCGCTGAGCGCGAAACCCGCGGACTCCTGTACCAAACCGACGATCGAGCCCGGACGCTTGACGGGCGAGCCTCCCTTCGAGAAGGTCAAAAGCTGCTGGGTGAGGTCCCGTGCGCGGAGGGCGGCCTTTTCCACCTCCATAAGATGACCGTATCCCTCCTGATCTTTTGAAAGCTGCAGCATGAGAAGCGATACGTTTCCAAGAATCGCGGTAAGAAGATTGTTGAAATCGTGTGCGATCCCTCCCGCGAGAATGCCGACCGATTCCAGCTTGCTCGCCCGCAAGAGCTCCTCCTCGACCTTTTTCCGTTCCGTGACGTCCCGCACCATGAGCAAAAGCGCCGGCTTTCCAGTATACTCGATACGACTGGCCCGTATCTCGACCGGAACGGCGCGTACGTCCTTCGTCAAGCTGTAGCTCTGCAGGATATCGCACTCGCCGTTCACGAGCTTCGGGAATTCCGCCTCGGCTCTCTTTCTTCTCTCCGGAGGAATGAGCTCGTACACGTCCTTCCCGATAAGCTCCTCGCGCGTCGCGCCGTGCAGCCTGCACGCCGCCGGATTCACGTCGAGCACCTTTCCCTCGAAATCCTCGACGAAAATGGCATCCGGCGAATTATCGAATAGGTCCTTGAACCGCCGCTCGCTCTTCAAGAGCTCCTCTTCGGCCTTCCGTCTTTGAGCCACCCCCTCCAGTATCTCGTTCATCTGGTCTCTCAGCTCGTTGTACATCCGCGCGTTCTCGATGGCAAGCGCCGCCTGGTGCGCGAATATGCCGAGAAGTATCGCATCCTCCTCGCTGAAGGCGGTATCGTCCTTCTTGTTGATCACCTCGAGCACTCCTATGAGGCGCAGCCTCGCTTTGAGCGGTACGCAGAGTACGGACTTCGTCTCGAAACCGCTTATCTTGTCTATCTCGCCGTAGAACCGCGGGTCGCGCGTCACGTCGGGAACGAGGACGTACTGTCCGTGTTCGGCCACCCAGCCGGCGATTCCCTTTCCCGGCGGGATACGGATATCGACGAGCTTTTCGGCCTTCGGGCCCGTGGGAACGCTGAATACGAGCTCGCCGGTGCCTCTGTCCAGCAGCATGAGCGTCGAAGCGACCGAACCTGTCACGCGGTTGACGTACCGCATTATGAACCCGAGCACCTCCGCGAGGTTGAGCGTCGAGTTGACGAGATAGCCGATTTCTATGGCGGCACCGAGTTTCTCCGCATCGAGGGATCCGTATAGGTGCTCGATCCTTCCCTGTTCCGCAAGCGCCGTCTGAAGCTGCAATTCCGTGATATACTGCATGTCGACAAGTATCTGTCCGATCATGGGGATCGCATCTGCGTAGGTCGCAAGCCTCGCCTCGGAAATCAGCCTGTCCCGCTGCAGCCTTTCCGGAAGCGATTGCCGCTCTAAAAGCTGCCTCTGCTTCCGCACCGCATCATCCAGCTCATTATCCGTTATGAAACCGAGCTCTTTGAGGATCTGGCCCAGCATCCTTTTCAGAAACATCGCCCGCTCCCTCCGTTCATATGCAAAACCTCTACTATTATTCTACCGCATACAGGTAAATGCAAGTTTTATCTTTACGATAATAATTATTGTTGTATTATTTTTTATATAGTCATCAACTCGCCTAAAAAAAGGTGCAGTATGAAAACAGCTGACAAACGGTGGTACGACAAGAATAAGACGCTCGCCAATCTTTTGGGGGTTCTGAAAAGCCAAGACCCCGCCGACAAGGAGCGGATCGTCTCGGAAATGAAGGAGATCATCATGGAGTACGATCAGGGCCTGATGGACAGGTGGGTGCTCGAGTTTCCCCTCACCACGAAACGGCGATGGTACGACCAGAATCCCTACTCATGGCTCGTGATAAATTCGCTGAAATACGCGGACTCGAGGCTGCTTGGAGGAATAATCCTCTTTCTGAAGAACGAGCTAGAACCTGACGTTGAATGAAAGGCTGATCTCGTATCCCGAGATGTCCACCTGTTTCATCCCCCCGCTCTCTAAAGACTCCACGATATTGTCGCTCTCGCTGTCGATCGTCACCGACTGCATGCTTCCCGCCGTCTCCTCGATCAGGATACTCCAGTTTCTGATCGGGGTATAGAGACGGTAGTTGAAGCCGGCGCGCAGGGAGATATCCCGGCTGATGAGAAAGGTCACGCCGACCCCTCCCTTCAACCCTACGGCGAGCCCGTATATCGACATCACGGGGTTGTTGTTGTAGTTTATCCATGTCCCATTGATGATAAGCGGGTCGAAGGTCGTCCACTTGTACAGGCTTCGCTGGAACGTCGTCATGTAGAGCAACCCTCCGCCCGCAAGAAGCTCGAAGCTGAACCGTCCCGTGTGGAGCGCTCCGGCGGCACCGATTTCACCGAGGAGGCCGATGAGGGGGAGGTTGATTATCGCCGTTGCATCCAGCACCCCCTTGAAGTTGTACCCGAGGCTCTTCGTCACCCGTATCCCGGCATCGGCCGCGTACTCGACGGCCTGCTGGTTCAGGCTCATCGAGAAACTGTCGGATCCGAAGTCCTCTTTCACCGTTATATCGTAGTACATGTCGGGAATGCTCACCTTCATGAGTCCGAGGGTGAGCGACCCCTCTATCCCGAGCTTCGCGATCTCGAAGAGCTGGTCGCCTTCCGTGATGCGTTGATCCTCGATGACGATCTGCGCTTCCGATACGTCCGGATAGGCCTTTTTTACCCGCACCAGACCGGTCGGCAGGTACGTAACCCGCCCGGTCTTTCCGATCTCCCGTCTCGTCATCACCTCGTACTCGTCCCCCGGCTTTACGCCGATGTCGGAACCGAGCTCGAAGAACACGGTTGCCCCCTGCCGCTGTATCACCCCGGACTTGATCTTAAAGGTATCGAGGCTTCGTATGCGCTGTGACAGCATCGCTACTGCGTTCTGGACCGCGTTGGACCCCGCCGTGTCCTCCGAAGGAGCGGCTCCGGTCCCCGTAATGCGCACGGATTCCTCTCTGGTTCCCTCCTTGACGTTGACGAACGTGACGTCGATTACCGCCGTCACCTCGTAGCTCTTCACCCTGTAGATAAAAAATCCCCGTTTCACCTCCTGGTAGACGGCCCGGACGTCGTACCTCGAGAGCGTGGGCAGAACAACAAGAAACGAGCTGACGATCCGGTCGAAGTCCTCCCCGCGGATCACGACGGTTCCGAACTTCTCGTCGTATTCTCCCGCCTCCTTCGCCTTCTCGGAACGCAACTCTTTGATCCGCTCTATAAAACTGTCTATATCGCTCTCTTCGAGCCTGTACTCCCCGTACCCGAGCACGCTGAACCGTTTCAGGTTGACGAAAACGTTGTTGATCGAGGAATCGGTGAATCCGACTATCTTTTCCGGTATCGTATGAGAGTATGTCGTAAGGCCGAAAATTGCGATGTCCTGTCTCTTGGAAACCTCCGCCGCGTGGAGAGTGCCTGTGAAAAGCAGGCAGATAACGAACGATAGAACAAACGCTTTCCGTTTCATTCGCTTTGCATACCGGAATGTCGAATTAGTACGCCCGGACAAATCTTACTAAGGGCTTGAAAGTTGTAGGTAAATTTAATATCTTTTTTTGACTTTTAAAGGACTTTTTATGCTGAAACGCTTCCCGGCCCTTACCGTTTTCACGTTCGTCGCTGCGATTCTCTCGATCGCACCGATGTTTTTTCTCTCAGGCTGCAAGGCGAGAAAGACTCTCGTCGTCCCCGAGCAGAAGGAGGTTTTCAAAGGCGTTATCGATACGTCGAACGAGCGGCTTCGGACCGGTAAAAGGGGGGGGACGATCATCAGGGCGGACATTCCCGAAATCGACACCTTCAATATCGTAATCACGAGATCGAAACCGGTTTATGAAACGATGAAGCTCGTATTCGAGCCTCTTCTTTCCCTCCATCCCGTTACCGGGGAGATTCAGGGGTGCATAGCCTCGGGCTATCGAATCACGAACGACGGATTCTCGCTGGTTCTCGAACTAAATGAAAACGTCCGTTTCTCCGACGGCCGCCTCTGTACCGCAGAAGACGTGCGCTTCAGCATCGAAGAAATATACATGAACCCCGACGTGGACTCCAAGAAGACCGATCTTCTGAAAATACGGGACAGGCTTGTCTTGGTTCACAAGATAGACGATTTCACCGTCCGGATAGACTTGCCGGTTCCATACCGTCCCTTCCTCTATTCTCTCACGAAACTGGAGATCCTCCCGTCCCACATACTCTCTCCCCTCATACGGGAGGGGGGGGTCGAGGCATTCAACAGAAAATGGGGGAACCCCAGACCTCAGAACGGGGACGACACGAATAACGCCTTTAGCGACGGAACCGACGATGTTATCGGTACCGGCCCCTACGTCATCGAGGAGTATATACCGGGCGAGCTTATCAGGCTGACTCCGAATCCGCATTTCTCGTCAAGAGCAGGGTCTGCCTACCTCGAGGGAATGCCCTATATCGAGGAGGTTTTGCAGCTCATCGGGATAGACGAAGAGACGAAACGGCTGAAATTCCAGATCGGCGAGATCGACTTCTACGACGTCGCTCCCGGCGACATACTAAGCGGCGACATGGATTCTCTCGTGCAGAACAGAGAGGAAGGTGGCTACGCACTGTACTACGCGGGGCAGACTTTGCAGAGCAATCATTTTCTCACCTTCAATCTGAACGACAGCGTTCTGTCCGAAGAGCGTTTCAGGCTGTTCTCCGACAGGCGGTTTAGGGAGGCGATTTCTCTCCTCATAGACCGGGAACAAATCATCAGGGATGTATACGGAGGATACGCATTCGCAAGCGGGTCGCCTGAGAGAGACGCCTCCTGGTTCTACAAGCAGTCACCCGCGTTAGTCTACGATCCCCTGAAAGCGGCGGCGATCCTCGACGAGCTCGGGCTCACGGACAAAGACGGCGACGGGACGCGGGAGCTTTCGGGCAAGCCCTTCTTCTTCTCCCTCTATACGAACGGGGACAACCCGCTCAGGATGAAAATGGCCGGGATCATCACACGGCAGATCGAAAAAGCGGGCATCGCAGTCGACTTCGAGCCGATCGACTACGATCTCGTCGTGACGAAGCTTCTGGATACCTTTGAGTGGGAGGCGGTCCTTATCGGCCTGGAGGGAACGGTCGATCCGAACGATGCCTCGTGGGTATGGGAATCGAAAGGCCCGCTGCATCTATGGGCCCCCTATCAGGAAAGCCCCCGTACCGAGTGGGAACGAAGGATCGACGAGCTTTTTGCGCTCGGCAGGACGACGTGGGAGGCCGAGTCGGCGAAACCGTTCTACTTCGAGTATCAGGATATTATAGAAAAGGAAAAACCGGTCATACCGATCGTCGTCCCCGCCGAGATATTCGGAATCAGAAACGGGTTCGGGAACGTCGTTCCGAGGGCTTCCTCCTACAATTCGCTCGCATTGGTCCCGTACCTGTACAGGACGAAGAAACGCTGACCCTGCGTATCGCCCTCGCCCGAGTAGGCCCTTCTTTTTTGGGCTCAGTTCACGAACAGGAGAGTATCGAACCCCTCGCTTTTGTCCGGAACCTCGGTTTTCGAGTACAGATCGACGATGATGCGGTCTGGTACCGGGTACTGTCTCATCCGGTTCTGCTTTATTAGCACCGAGATGTCCGGGTTGAGAAAGATGCAGGCGATCTTCTTGCGGTACTTTTTCGCGAGGTCTATATACCGTTTCCTGCTTTTCTTCGTGACGCTCGTGTTGTCGACGAGGATCTTTTTGTCCCGCTCGAGGTAGTGGCAGATAATATCGTACTCGATATGCTTCACGAGCCCTTCATGATCCTCGTTCCAGTCCTCCGGCGTCCAGCGCGCGCCGTATTCCGTCATCTCCTTGAGACCGTGCCGTATCTCATGCCGGTTGATTCTCATCCGTTCAGGAAAGGCCTCCGCGGCAAGCGAAGACTTGCCTGCGCCGTAGTTCCCCAAAACGAGAACGATACCGTAGTTTATTATCTGTTCGAACATACAATATTATTATCGTCACATCGCTGTAAGCACTTGACGTTCCATGTTTATCTCCTTAGATTGCTTAGAATTGCCATGAAAAAAAGAATCCTGGTACAGGACCTTGCGGAATATATCGGAAAAGAGGTCGTCATCGCAGGGTGGGTCCACTCAACGAGAAAGCAGGGCTCGGTCTCGTTCATGCTCGTTCGCGACCGCACCGGCATCGCGCAGGTCATCGCCTCCGGTCACGACATCAATAAACAGGACGTGCGAAACGAAGCGGTCGTGGAGGTTACGGGCGAGGTCATAGAGGATACGCGGGCGAAGACGGGTGTCGAGATACGGCTCTCCAAGATGACGGTGATCTCCCGTCCCGTAAAAAAGCTTCCCATACTGGTCAACAAAAAAGCGTCCTTCCAGAAACTCGAGCTAGAAACGGTTCTGAACAACCGTGTGCTCTCTCTACGGAACCCGAAACGGCACCTCATCTTCTCGCTCCAGAGCGAGATACTCGACTGCTTCGGCACCTACTTCAGAAAGCACGGTTTCACCGAGATAACCACACCGAAGATCATCGCCTCGGGAACCGAGGGCGGAACGCAGCTCTTCAGCGTCGATTACTTCGACAAGCTCGCCTATCTCGCTCAATCGCCGCAGTTCTACAAGCAGATGCTCGTCGGTGCCGGATACGAGAGGGTTTTCGAGATCGGACACGTCTACCGCGCGGAAATCCATAACACCTCCCGCCATCTCAACGAGTACGTGAGCCTCGATATCGAGATGGGCTTTATCGAAGACGAGCATGACGTGATGGACACCGAGGAGGATTTCATCCGATATCTCGTAGGCCGCATCAACACCCACGCGGCCCGAATCCTCGAAGAGTACAAAACGACTCTGGACGTGCCCGACCGGATCCCGCGGATAACCGTAAAAGAAGCGTGCGCCATCCTCGAACGAGACTACAAGAAAAAGATGAAAACGTACGACCTCGACCCTGTGGGTGAGAAGCTCATCTGCGAGTGGTCGAAGAAACAAAACGGCAGCGATTTCGTCTTTTTGACCGATTATCCCCGTTCCAAGCGGCCGGTGTATACGATGCCGAAGAAAGACGACCCGGATCTCACCCGCAGCTTCGATCTCCTGTTCCGGGGTCTCGAAATCACCACCGGCGGCCAGCGGATCCACGAGTACGACATGCTGATCGAAGCCTTCAAAAAACGGTCGCTCGATCCCGGCGATTTCGACTACTATATAGATACGTTCGCCTACGGTATGCCGCCGCACGGCGGCCTCGCAATCGGTCTTGAAAGGATTACGTGCCAGATACTCGGACTGAACAACGTTCGGGAGGCGTCGATATTTCCCCGGGACCGCTCGCGGATCAGCCCGTAGGGCGGATAAAAACACCACCGTAGTAAATCCACAACGCATGACGCAAGGAATAGGAACTGAAGAGACCTGCCAATTCACGACTTCAGTACCGCCGGAGCGTTTTTAATCCGGCAACGTACCGTCCTTAGAATGATTGCCGGCCGGAAAGATCGCTGGAAGCCTGCTGAACCTTGTCGCCTGCGGGTCACTCCGCCAAGCCGCGCACGGGAGCTAACGGCCGACGGTGCCTCTCGCCTATCGTGAAACCGCATATATGGTGCGGCTCAGAACGTCCACCGCGGATAGAGTTCCGTAATAGAACAGCCCGGTGTCGACGCACACAAGCCTCTTTCTGAGCATGACCTCGGCAAGCGGGGTGTGTCCGCACACCACCGTCTTCTCATAGGCGAGCTCTTCCGCATGGATATGGTCCCTTATCCAGAGCAGGTCGAATTCGTTCCGCTTCCCGTCTGAAACCGTCAAATGAGGCGCAACGCCGGCGTGACAGAAGAAGAAGTTCTCGGACTCGATGTAGAGCGGCAGCCGGGAGAAAAAATCCAGATGCGAGGGTGGTATTCCGTCCCGAAGCGTCATCGGCAGGCCTGATGCGGCAGGCGAGCCGTACCCTCCCTCGATGTCCTCGAAGCGAATCCCGTAGCTTCTCAATGTAGCGCCCCCGCCGTTATACAGCCAGGTATTGATATCTCTCACGCACGCATCGAACCCGAACGCGCCCAGCAACATATCCTCGTGATTTCCCTTGAGAAACCTGCATCCCGGACGGGCCGCCGAAAAATCTATGAGGGTTTGTACAACTTCCCGCGAATCGGGGCCTCTGTCCACATAATCGCCGATACAGACCAGAAGGTCGTCGTCCGTCGGCGCGATTTCGTCCAAGAGCCTGAAAAACGGCTCGCAGTATCCGTGAAGGTCGCCGATTGCGATGATCCTTTTGTAGGCGCCTTCGTCGATCGTTTCCGATCCGTTCATCGATCCCGCCCGATTCCGAAAGTCGGCGTAGCCTACCGTTAATATACTGTCGTTTTCCTGCAAGATTATCACTTTTTACTACTCCGCCGATACTATTTATAGTAGTTTATCTTGATTTTGCGTATCTTTACCATAAAGAACAACAAAGGCATGAACAGAGAGATCATCCTATGCTTTTTAAACGACTACAACGACAAGCGCACGCAGTTCGACGGCAGAATTAAAAAAGAGCTCTGCTGCAACTTCAACCGCGATCTTCCCCTTATCATCTCGAGGGTGCACGGCGCGAGAAAGACGGTCGACGTCGGGCTCTACATTACCGGCGGTGAGGGAACAAAACCGTACGAACCGTACCGGCGGGCGGGGTTCCTGCTGGTCGAGCCTCACTCATCCGACGAGTGCGATATGATACGTGAAGGCTTTTTATCATCTTTCGAGAGGGGATACGTTTCCGTGCTGGTGCTGCAGCACAGCGTTCCGAGCCTGCCCGCGGTACATATAGAGCAGGCGCTTGGCCGGTTGAGAGAGCGGGGAGGAATCGTCTTGGGGCCGCTCACCAACGGCGGATTCTACCTCATCGGCATGGTGCGCGAGGCGTTCGACTCGTTATACCGTTTGGGCCTTCTTTCCCTTCTCTGTATCTGCGATCCGGAAAAACGAAAGGAAACAACGGAGAAAATCGGAAAAGAGATCTCCCCGCCCTATCTGCTCCCCGAATGGTACCAGGTGAAAACCCCCCAAGACTTAAAGAGGCTCTATTCCGACTGCAAGGGGGACTCTACCCCCGACGCCAGATGGACGAGGCAGACCTCCTGCGGATAGCGCCGTATACGGCGTACAAACGTACGGCGTACAAACGTACGGCGTACAAACCGCTTTGACAGGGCGTTTTGTTCTTGTTATATTTTTCTATATTTCCTTCCAAGGGGCGGTGTTATGTACGACATCGTAGTCATCGGTGCGGGCGCGGCCGGCCTCACCGCCGCGATTTACGGCGAGAGAGCGGGCATGAACGTGGTTGTCTTCGAAAAGATGGGCGTGGGGGGGCAGATCCTGCTCACTCAGGACGTCGAGAACTACCCGGGGTTCCCGGCCATAAGCGGCCCCGAGCTCATGGAGCGGTTCGAAGCGCATGCGAAGAAGTTCGGGGTCGAGATCCGGTACGAGGAGGTGGGGGAAGTCAAACGGCAGGATACCCACTACCGCATCGTCACCGACGAGGGGGAATACGATACCATCGCCGTAGTGATAGCGACGGGCTCGCAGCCGAAAAAGCTCCATGTCGACGGAGAACAAAAACTCATCGGCAGGGGGGTCTCCTACTGTGCGGTGTGCGACGGGCCGTTTTTCAAGGACCGGGAGGTCGCCGTCATCGGCGGCGGCGACGCCGCGATAAAGGAGGCGATCTACCTCACCCAGATCGTGAAAAAGATCATCGTTATCCACAGACGGGACAAGCTCAGGGCGGAAAAAATCCTGCAGGACCAGGCCTTCAAGAATCCGAAGATATCATTTATCTGGAACCACGTCGTCGATCACGTCGACGGAGAAGACAAGTTCGAGGGCATCACGATAAAAGACGCGAACGATCCGACGAAGAAACAAAAGCTCGATGTCGCAGGCGTCTTCGTCTATATCGGCCACATACCGAACACGAAGTTCATCGATATCGTGAAGAAAACATCAGGCGGCCTCATCATAACGGACGACTGTGTGCATACCTCCGCAAAGGGCATCTTCGCGGCCGGGGACTGCCGCGTCACCTGCCTCCGACAGATAGCAACCTGCGTCGGCGACGGTGCGCTGGCCGCGTTCAACGCGGGCGAGTACGTCGAGCGCTTCAAGAGCAGCCACACCTGAGCGGTTCACTCGCACTTAATCGCACGCATTCGAACGTGGTCCTGCTTTTTTTTCTGCAAAGCCGTCTATGAGCGCGTCGCTTCGTCGTTCCTCCCAATGAGGATGAAACTCGCCGCCCGCATCATCTGCAGTGACTTTTCTTCGCCCGAGCGTATACTCGATGAACCTCGGGATGGAGAACAAAGAGAGCGGCTCGTCTTTTAACGGCCGGGCGCACATATCCGCTGTCATCGCCTTCTTTCGGATTCGTCATTTCCGCGGCACTCGACCGCTCTGTGATGATTGCTACATGCCGTCCGGCGGGTATCATGCAGCGTATGGGGGAAAAACGGTACGGATATGATAAACATCGATCCGCGCGGCCCTTGAACCCGGCTTTTGACCCTGTGTTCGGCGATTGAGCGCAGCCTACCTGTTGTTGAGCTCCAAGATGAGCTCCACCTCCCCGCGCGACATCTTCGTCACCTTGCAGATCTCGGGTATCGTCCATTTCTGCTCGAAGAGGGTGAGAACCGTTTTCACCTTGTTCTGGGCCTCCTTGGAGAGTATGCCGCCTGCCGCCCCTTTCGCTCCCTTTGAAGGCCTTTCGCCCGCTTCCGGCACGGCGTGCGAGAGCTCTCCCGCGAGCCGCTCGGCGTTCTCCGCGAGGTTCGTGAGCCTCGACTCGGTCCGTGCGAGCCATTGCCTGGTCGTCTGGAGCTGGTTGGTCCGCGCTTCGATATCGGCCACGAGCGAATCCATCTCCCTGAACCGGGAGAGCACCTCGTCCACCCTTTTCTCGTTCCCCACGAGGCTCCGTGTTTTCTCGTTCATGGACTCTACTCTCTTTTTTATGTCCTCCTCGATATCCTTGATCTCCTTGAAGCTTTCCTTCAGCAGGTCCGTTCGCTGCTCGAGTCCGCCGATCATTTCCTTCATCTTGGTTACCGTCTCTATGGAGACGGCGAGATCGCCCTCTTTCTTGCCGAGCGCGTCCGCCTTTTTTTCGAGGGACTCGAACCGGCCGACGATCTGCGTCATCCCTTCTTCCACCTTCTCGAGGATATCCTTCTGAGACGAGATGAGCGCGAGCTTCTCCTCCACCACCGTTATCATTCCGATGGCCTGCTCCGCGTTCCTCGCGATATCGGACACGGCCTTCTTCTCGCTCTTCAGCTGGCGCACCCGAGCGGATATATCGCCCTCGTCCCGCTTCAAAGCCTGAATCACCTTCTTCAGGGACATGATCTCCTTCTTGTCCTCCTTGACCTGGGACGCGAGGTCGATGAGCTTCTCAACGTCCTCCTCCACTTTTTCCCTGTAGCGTACCGCGCGCTTGATGGAGGAGGACTCCTTTTCGAACACCGCGATGCGTTTCTCCAGCTCCTGCGTCCGGCGTTCTACACGGTCCTGGACCTCTTTCGCCTCACGTTCGAAGCCGAGTATCGACTCCTCCGCCTCCCGGTGGGACCGGTCCATGCTTGCTTTCGTCTGGTCGGCTATCTCCTCCATGCTGCGGAGGATCTCTGACTCACGATCGCCAACCGTCCTGCGGTGCTCGGCGAACCGTTTCTCAACCTCCGCCCTGAAACCGGCGAGAGAACCGTTTACCTCTTCCATCAAGCCGTCTTTGAGGCCCCGCACCGTCTGCCGGATCTCCTCGATCTCGCCGGTCACATCGACGAGCCCTCTCTTCGCCTGCCGTTCTATCTCCTCACCCGTCTTCAGATAGCTCTTCTCTATCTCACTGACGCTGTCCTCGACACCCTTCAGGGATTCCTCGATCTTCCTGTCTATCGCGCCGTGTATCTCCTCCGTCCTGACCGACAGGCTGCCGATCTCTTCTCCGAGCTTTCCGAGGTCGCTTCGATATCGTTCGAGCTGCCGAGATCCCTCCTCCCTGAAGAGGTTTTTCAGATTCTGAAGCTCCCGTACGAGCTCCTCCCGCGCTTCGAGCCTCAACTCGCCCACATTCTCCATGAGGGCCGCCCCCTGCTCCTCGAGGCTCCGTTCGGAGTCCGTCACACGCTCGTTCACCCGTTGGAAAAGCGACTCGATCTCACTCTCCCGAGATGAGAGCTCATCGTCGGCCTTGCGAACGATCTCCTCTATCCTCTCGACGACGAGCTCCTTCTGCGATTCTATGATCCCTTCCGTCGTGTCTTTCAGGCTCTTGATCTTCATCTCTATCTCGGGCCGGTAATCCGAAAAGACCTTTTCGATGCGCTCCTCGATCATCCGCTGTCCGGTCTTTGCGATGTCGTGCAGGTTTCCTATGCTTCCCTCGAGCGCGACCACTCGCTGCTCGTATTCGGAAAGCCGGCGGGAGAACTCTCCGCTCGCATCCTTGGTGGCCGCATCGATACTCCGGTTGAGCTGCTCGGCGAGCGAACGGAGCTTCGAGTCCAGCTCTCCCATCCGCGTGTCGAGCGTTCCGAAAATCGTCTTTTCGTGTGTCGCCATCTCCTCCTTGAACGCCGCGATCACACCGTCGATCGTCTTCTTTTTGCCATCGAGCTCCCTTTTCACCTCTTCGAGTATGGATGAAAATTCCCTCTTGTAGATGACGAGCTTCTCGTTCATCTCGGACACGACCGGTTTGATGAGAAGGAGATTTTTGTTCGCCTCCTCGTTGATCTCGGCGAGTATCTTGCTCTTCAGAACGTCCGACTCGCTCTCATGGGCCTTCGCTTTGAGCTCGAGCACCTCCCCGTATTTTTCCGTTTCCTTCCTGATATCGGCAAGGAGCCCCTCCACCCTTCCTTCGAGACGTGTGATATACACCGACAGGTCCTTGGACCGCTCCTCCACCGCCGAGTGCAGGTTCTTCGTCAATCCGGCACCGAACTCTTCGAGCGTACCGGCGTACTTGTCGTATTCCTCTTCGGCCCTTGCCAGGAATTTGCGTGTAGTCTCCTCTTCGATCATCCCGATACTCTGCCTTACCGCATCGAGGGATTCGGTGAGAGCCCCCATACGCTCCTCGATCGGTACGACCCTCCCCTTTTCGAACCGATCCATACGTTGCCCGAGGTCTTCGATGAGCCGGATCAGCTCGTCCACCCTTCCTCCCGCCTCCCGTACGATATCCGCCGAAGCGAGCTTGAAATGATCGATCTCGTCCCTGTTGCTCTTTTTGACCGCCTCGAGGCTCGATCTGTAATCCTCTATAAGGGGCGAAAAGAGACTCTTCGCCTCCTCTACCACTGCTTCCTTGACGTCCTCAATCGCCTTCTGCGTCCTGTCGTCCACCCTCGCTTCGAAGGAGGGAATGAGCGAGGACACGTTGCGCAGGACCTTCTCATGCTGTGCTGCATCCAATCCTATCCGCTGGATCCTGTCTTTCAGCTTCTTCAGCGAGGGAAGCGAGCCTTTCAGGTCGTTTACTTCTTCACAGAGCTCGGCCTTCATCGATCCGAGACGATCGAGCTCGGCTTTTAACGCCTGCAGCCTGCCCCGTTCCTGCTCGAGGCCGGTAGAGCGGTCCTTCAGCATGCTCCCCGTATCCTCTATTTTTTCCAAGAGCAGCGAGGCACGCTGTACCGCGGTATCGAGTTCCTGCAGTTTTTCTCCGAGCGCCGTGCTCTTCGTCTTCAGATACTGCTCGAAATCGGCCATGAGCTTTTGCGAGTAGCGTTTGAACTTGTTAAAGTTGATGAGCCGTTTGTCTAATCTTCTGAACAGGAGGATAAGGACGAGGGATATAAAGACGGTGATGAACGGCCAGTAGCTCATGATCCCCTCCCGGTAACTATTGTAATTACTCTATCGTAGCGGTTTACAAATGTCAAACTGTTTTTGGAATGCGCGGATTACAGGGATTATTAAAGAAAACACAGGTCCCGCGGGCACCGGTTTCAGCCGCATGTAGGCTCGCCGTGTTCCTTCCACTCGCCGGATAGGCCGATTCTCCGGATCGGCCCGGGATGCGGCAACGGAATGAGGCGCCTTGGCCCCCGCCGGCCCCGGACCTACCGGCCGCGGCCGGCGACTGCTTCGATACCGGCGTTATTTATACCGGCATCTCTGCGAGGTGCTTGTACATCTTGTAACGGCTTACGGCGTCCTTCTTCGCCTGTTTCAGAAAGGCCTCGGCTCTCTCTGGATTCGTGCTCGTCAAGGCCTTGAACCTGATCTCGTTGTACATATACTCCTCCAGGTCGATGGAGGGTTCTTTCGAATCGAGGATGAGAGGGTTCTTTCCCTCTTTCGCGAGGTCCGGGTTGTACCTGAACAGGACCCACGCACCGGAATCTATCGCCCGTTTCTGCTCATCCAGGCCGTGGGCCATATCGATGCCGTGCGCGATACAGTGCGAGTAGGCGATTATGAGAGACGGGCCGTCGTAGGCATCGGCTTCGTTGAAGGCTTTGACGCACTGGTTCATGTTCGCGCCGAGCGCGACCCGTGCGACGTACACGCTGCCGTAGGTCATCGCCATCATCCCGAGGTCCTTTTTACCGAGCGGCTTTCCGGCCTCCGCGAACTTCGCGATCGCGCCCATCGGCGTCGATTTCGACATCTGACCGCCGGTATTGGAGTACACCTCCGTATCCAAAACGAGCGCATTGACGTTCTTCCCGGATGCAAGCACATGGTCGAGGCCGCCGTACCCGATATCGTACGCCCAGCCGTCGCCGCCGAAGAACCAGACGGATCGTTTGATGAGATAATCCGCGACACTGCCCAAAAGCGGTAATATCCCGTCTTTCCTTCCTTCGATCGCCTGTTTCAGCAGGACCACCCGCGTCCTCTGCTCCTCGACGCCCTCGGCGGTCGACTGGTCAGCCTCCAGTATCGCTTTAAGAAGACCCCTGTCGATGCCGTCTTTTTTGTCCTTCAGAACGTCTTCGATGAGCTCTCTCGCGTGCTCCTGCAGCTTGTCCGACGTCAGTCTCATACCGAATCCGAACTCGGCCGCGTCCTCAAACAGGGAATTGGACCACACTGGCCCTCTCCCGTCCTTTCTCGTCGTGTATGGAGTGGTGGGAAGGTTCCCTCCGTATATCGAGGAGCAGCCGGTGGCGTTGCCGATCACCGCCCTGTCGCCGAACAGCTGGCTGACGAGCTTGACGTACGGCGTTTCCCCGCATCCCGCACACGCACCGGAGAATTCGAACATCGGCGGCAGAAGCTGCGATCCCAAGATCGTCGACCTCGGCATGAGCGTCGGGTCCGTGTCCGGCAGGTCTAAGAAGAACTCCCAATTCTCCTTTTCCTGCATGCGGAGCGGGATCTGGTCTGCCATCATAAGCGCCTTCTCGTCCGTCTTCTGCCCGTCCACCCGCTTCGCGCCGGGGCAGGCGTTGGCGCAGACAGTGCAGCCCGTGCAGTCTTCCGGCGCGATCTGAACGGTGAACTTCTTTCCCGACAGTTTTTTCGCGCGCGCGTCGACGCTCTTGAACCGCTCGGGCGCATTTTCCAGCAGTTCTGGATCGTAGAACTTCACCCTGACGGCCGCATGCGGGCATACGAGGGAGCACTGGCCGCACTGGATACAAAGCTCGGGGTTCCAGACCGGTATCCTGTCCGCGATATTGCGTTTCTCGAACTGCGTCGTTCCGAGAGGATAGGTGCCGTCGTCCGGGAGAAGGGAGACCGGTATCTTCTCCCCCCGCTTCGCGATGATCTCCCCCGTCACCTTTCGTACGAACTCGGGCGCATCCCCGGGTACCGGAGGCAGCATTTCGATCGTGCTCGTCGCCTTGTCGGGGTAGGATACCTCTTCGATGCTGTCGATCGCCGCATCGACCGCCTTCATATTCATGTCTATGATGTTCTGGCCCTTCTTGCCGTAGGTCTTGACTATGTAGTCCTTCACGAGCGAGATCGCCTCGTCCTTCGGAAGCACTCCCGAGATCATGAAGAACGCCGTCTGCATTATCGTATTAATCCTCGCGCCGAGCCCTAGATCCTGCGCGATCTTCACCGCGTTGATGGTATAAACCTTGATCTTCTTTTTGATGATCGGCACCTGTACCTCGCGCGGCATCTTGTCCCATACTTCAGATGCAGGGTAGGGCGCGTTGAGAAGGAAGACGCCCCCTTCCTCGAGCGCGGAGAGCATTTCGTACCGTTCGAGAAACGAGAACTTGTGACAGGCCAGAAAGCTCGCCTTCGATACGAGGTAGGTGCTCCGTATCCGCTCTTTTCCGAACCGGAGGTGGGAGACCGTCATCGCGCCCGCCTTCTTGGAGTCGTATACGAAGTATCCCTGGGCGTAGTTGTCCGTCGCTCCGCCGATGATCTTGATGGAGTTCTTGTTGGCGCTCACCGTCCCGTCCGCACCGAGCCCGTAGAAGAGCGCCTTGTGAACGCCCGCCGGCTCGGAAGAGAAATCCTCGTCCCACGGGAGCGATGTCCCCGATACATCGTCGTGTATACCGACGGTGAAATGGTTCTTCGGCGACTTCTCCTTCAAATTGTCTAGCACCGACTTCGCCATTCCCGCATTGAACTCCGCGGAGCCCAGTCCGTACCTTCCTCCCACGATTACGGGGTAGTCGGAAAAAGGCGCGAATCCCCCGCTCATCGCCTCGCCTATCGCGGTCCTGATATCCTCGTACAGCGGCTCGCCGATGGAGCCCGGCTCCTTCGTCCTGTCGAGCACGGCGATCGACTTCACCGTTTTCGGGAGCGCGGCAATGAAGTCCTTCGTGCTGAACGGCCTGAACAGGCGGACCTTCAGTACGCCGACCTTCTCCCCCTTGTCCGCAAGGTAGTGGACGACCTCCTCCATGGCCTCCGCGCCGGAACCCATGAGGATCACGACACGGTCCGCGTCATCCGGTCCGACATAGTCGAAGAGATGGTAGGCCCGCCCCGTGAGACCCGCGAAACGGTCCATATATTCCTGTACGATGGCCGGTGTCTTCAGGTAGTACGGATTTACCGTCTCACGCGCAGCAAAGAACACATCCGGGTTCTGAGACGTTCCCCGGATGCTCGGGTTCTCGGGGTTGAGCCCCCTCAGGCGGTGAGCGATTACGTACTCGTCGTCTATCATCGCTTGCATGTCGTCATATGAAAGCTGCTCGATCTTCTGTATTTCGTGCGAGAGGCGGAAACCGTCGAAGAAATGAACGAACGGCACCCTCGCCTTCAGCGATGCGGCCTGCGCAATGAGCGCGAAATCCATGATCTCCTGTATCGAGGCGGAAGGTATAAGCCCGAAGCCGGTGGCCCGCGCCGCCATGACGTCGGAGTGGTCTCCGAAGATGGAAAGCGCCTGGCACGCCAAGGAGCGGGCGGTCACGTGAAAGACCGTGGGACAGAGCTCGCCTGCGATCTTGTACATGTTGGGCAGCATCAAGAGAAGGCCCTGCGATGCGGTGAAGGTCGTGGTGAGCGCGCCCGTCGTCAGCGCACCGTGTATCGCTCCCGACGCCCCTCCCTCGGACTGCAGCTCGGAAACGAGCGGGACCGTGCCCCAAATATTCTTCCTCCCCTTCGCACTCCACGCGTCGGAGAGCTCTCCCATCGACGAGGAGGGAGTTATCGGATAGATCGCGATGACCTCGTTCGTTGCATGCGCAACCCATGCGGCGGCGGTATTGCCGTCCATTGGTACCATTTCCCGTTTCATTTTATCCCCTCTTTGCTTTTTACTGAAAATATACCGGTAAATGAAGAAATATTATCTATTAAAAAATAAGGTTCATCTCCGATTTAGGTGCAATAATTCAATGAAAATTACTTGCTACCTATAAGCATTACCATGAGTTATATTGATCTCTTCTTGTATGATATCTCATACAGTATCAAACAAACGTTATGAGTGTCATTTGCGAGTGAAAACTCCTACGGAGTTTTTAAAAGCAATCTAAAAAAAGGACTGCAAATAACGGTATTATTAGATTACTTCGTCAGTCGCCTTCGGCTCCTTCCTCGTAATGACACAGTATGATCAATACGGCCATATTTATTGCAACTAATTTGGAGATGAACCAAAAATTAACTATCCCCATTGGGCCGAATAAATAAAACCTTAACAAGAATACTACTTTTTGGGTTCAACATCAAGACAATTACTGAATGGATACGGTGCGAAGTAACGTGCGTGGGGTCTACCCGTTCTCTTCCAGGTACTTTACGATGGTGAGCCTGTTTATCCGGCCCTCTATGTACTCGTAGTGTATCTCGTCCATCATCTCCCTCATGATATAGATGCCGAGGCCGCGCTCCTTCGACTCGGAAAAGTGGTCGTCGACGTCGATGACCTCCTGCTCGATCGGATTGAAGCGCTCCCCCTCGTGCTCGTACATCACGATGAACCTTCCCTCCGCCGCGCTGCACTCCACGCTGAAGGTTTTTTTCTCCTTTCCCTCGAGGGAGTGCTCTATGATATTGGCGCTCCATTCGTCGCAGGAGATCTCTATCTTCGTTATCTCCGACGGAGAGGCGCCCGCGTCAGATGCGGCCGCCGCGATAAACTCCCTCACCTTGGAAAGGTTTTTGAGATCGGAATCGAGTGTTATCCTTCGGTGTTTCATGGCCCCCTCTCTTCCCGGTCACGCGTCACCGCTCTTCGGTCTTTCCCGGCCATCCGTGGATAGACGACCTCAGACGACCTCAGACGACCGCCTGCCGCTGTTACCCCTTTCCACCACCCGCTGCGGCGCCGCCTTCTTTTTTCAGAAACAGCAGCGCCTCATCGAGATCCGACCCGATCTTGAAGAACTTGGTGAATCCTAAAAGGCTGAAGACCTCCAGCACCTTCTCCTGCAGACCGAAGAGTACCATATTTCCTTTCTTCTGGCGGAGGCTCTTCATGAAGGAGGTGAACGCACCGATACCGGTCGAGCTTATGTAACTCAGCCCGCTCAGATTGAAAATTATGTGCCGTACACCTGCATTGATGAGCTCATTGATATGGGACTGGAACTCCGGAGAGTTATACGTATCGAGATAGCCGTTGAGCACGAGTTGAACCGTCTCCTTGTCACCGCCGACCTGCATGGGGGTGACCTTCAGAGAATCCTTGATCGTAATCTCCTCCATCTATAACCCCTCGCGACAGATTTGTTTTAACTAATATACACCGGTTTTTCCGGTTTTTTCAAGCCCAATATCGTCCGTGCCCGCTTCCCGATGCCTGAAATAGGCGCGCGGCCCCCTTTAGATGTGGTGAATCATAACCAAAAGGATCGACTCCCGCATCTAAATGCGGACGGTTAATTTTCAAAGATAATCCATCTCCATTTAGATGTGGTGAATCATAACCAAAAGGATCGACTCCCGCATCTAAATGCGGACGGTTAATTTCTTAAAGATAATCTATCTCCATTTAGACGTGGTGAATCATAACCAAAAAGATAGACTCCCGCATCTAAATGCGGACGGTTAATTTCTTAAAGAGAATATATCTCCATTTAGATGTGGTGAATCATAACCAAAAGGATCGACTCCCGCATCTAAATGCGGACGGTTAATTGTAAAAAAATGTCTACCTCCATTTACTTCACCTTCAGGATCATAAGGGTCATATCGTCGTACTGCTCGGCGCCTTTTACGAATCCCAGCACATCGTCGACGATGAGGCCGGCCATCTCCTTCGCCCCCCTGTCTGCTACCGTGGGGACGATATCCATGAGCCTGTCGATTCCGTACTCGCTGTCCTTACCGTTTCTCGCCTCGTGTATCCCGTCCGTACAGAGTATGACCGCATCCCCGGCAGCGAGCCGAACCGGTTTCTCCTCCTCGTACTCCGCCTCAGAAAGCACGCCGATCGGGAATGAGCCCTCCGGGGCGTGTATCAGGCTGCATCGCTTCTTCTTCTTGCTGAATACCATGAGAGGCCCGTACCCCGCATTCGTATAGCGCAAGGTCCGTTTCTTGATATCGAAAAGGCAGAACAACAGTGTCGCGAACCGGTCGCTCGATATATCCGCGGCGAGTGTCCTGTTCATCAGCGTGGCCACACGCGCCGGATCGCTTACTCCCGATCCGATAAGTGATTTGAAGATGGACCGGATCATGATCATCATGAGCGAGGCGGGAACTCCCTTGCCCGCCACATCGCTCATGATAAGGCCGTACCTGCCGCCGTCGACCTCTATGAAGTCGTAATAGTCCCCGCCGACGCCGCTCGCCGCCTTGTAGAAGCCGTCTATGCTGATCCGGTCCGTATCGATCCCCACGGACGGGATAAGGTCCTGCTGGATGCGCCGCGCGATCTCGAGCTGCTCCTCGAGCTTCGCCTGGTTCTCGATCTGCCGCTGGTACTGAAGAAGGCGGCCGGTCATGCGGTTGAACTCGACGGCGAGCATGCCGATCTCATCGCGGGTCTTCACCTGTATCTTGTGCTCCAGATCGCCGCTCCCGATGATATCCACCCCCCTGGCAAGAGCCTTGATCGGCTTGATGGTAACGGTGGCAAGCAGGATTGCGCCGACGATTCCCACCACAATGGTAACGATGGTGATGATGATGGTATTGAGTATGCTTTTCATTCGGAACTCGTCGATTGCGGCGAATATGCTGTCGGTGGAGTATCCGATCCGTACTGTGCCGATCCTCCTGTTCGAGAAAACGACAGGCGACGAGAGCTCGTACACCTCGTGCAGGTCGTCCTCGCTGAAGGCGGGCTCGACAAGCATCGACTCCGATGCGACGGCCTGTAGCGTAAAGTCGTCGGAAAGCAGGGTTCCCACCTGCTCGAAATCGGAGTGGGCCACCACCCTGCGTTGCTGGTCTAAGATGATGCTGTGCCTGATGTCCCTGTTCTCCATGGTCTTCGACACCACGGAGAGTAAAAGGAGCTCATCGTTGTTCAGCATGCCCTCACGCGCGACATTCGTAAGGTTTTCGAGCGATAAAACCGCCTTGTCGAACATCTGGCCGGCGAGCGCCCTCTTCTCCTGCTCGATCCCGACGACGCTCAGGATCGTGCTGATCCCGACCGTTACGAGGAGCACGAGAGCCCCTATGAGGACGCTGAACTTGAACCTGAGGCCGAACCTCCGTCCTCCACGATCCTGTTCTCTTATACCGCCCATCGCTTTTTCCTCTCGTAATGAAAGATACCGCACAAACATGTCGAAAAAAATTACGCCGCTTGTACAGAGCAGGCCGCAAAGCAGCACGATAAGCGTGATGTTAAGAAACGGATGTGCGCTGAACGAGTACCTGCTCAAAACCCAAACTGGATATTCCTTCTGTGGTTCAACAGCGGGCTCTTTCGGAAGCGGCCTGAGATTGATCTCAACCCGTGCGGTTTCGCTCGTGTTTCCCGCCCGGTCCACCGCCGAGATGTTGAACCACCATCTCCCGCCGTCGACGTTGCCGAACTTCACCCTTTTTTTGGTGGTGCGTATCACGGACTCTTTGATATCCGCTTTTTTCCGGGAGAGCGTATAATTGAACCCCGCGACATCCTCTCTTTCCGCCTCCCAGCTGAATACAGGAGAGTTACCCTCGTAGAAACCCTCGTCATCGAGATCAAGAGAAGCGAGCTTCGGCGCCTCGGGCGGCGTGAAGTCGCAGATTACCGGAATCGTAACGGTCTCCGAAAGGTTTCCCGCCCTGTCCGCCGCACGCAGGTGCAGGTAGTACTCCCCCTCCTCTTCGGGCGAAATGTGCAGGCTCCTTTGTTCCGCGTCGAGGTTTATTATTTCAGGGACCACCCCGCTCTGCGTGTCGAATAGATAGGAGAACCCCTCTATTCCCGAAGAGTCGTCCGGCGCCTCCCAACTGACGAGCGTGCCCTCTTTTCCGATATACCGCGTTTTGTAAGACGCGACCCTGACCGTGTCCACCTCCCGGTCCGGACCGATATAGCCGATACCGTCCTCGCTCTCGGTCAGCACGTACAGCTCATCCTTTATGCGGACCGGCAAGTATCCACTCACCGGGCCCGAGATCGGCCCTTCCTCTCTCACGCGGTCGTCTTCCCTCGTCGACAGGTATACCTTATACCGCCCGTCTCTCTCGTCGACAAAGAAGACCCAGACCTCCCCGTCGTCTTGAAGCGGTACGGCATCGATCGCATTGAACAGGGAGCCGTTGACCTTGACGGGTGCCGAGCGCGGTACACCGCCCGGGTCGTAGTCCCTCTCATATACCCCCCATGCGCCGTCGCGGTCGCTCTCCCAAAAAAGGGTGAATCCGCCGTCGTTCGTCAGTATATGGGGACGGACGTTCTCTGCGAGCAGGTCTTCGGTGAGGTTTTTCGGCTCAGACCAGCTCGCCCCGCCGTCTTTGGAAACACAGAGGTAGATATCGAACACCGGTACTCCTCCCCCGGAAAACGGCCGCGACTGCCATACCACGTAGAAAGACCCGTCACGCGCCCGAACCATCGGAAAGTAACTCCCGGCGAAACCGTGTGCAATTTTCTTCGGCGCTGTCATCGTCCAGCCGCCGTCGCCTTTCACGGAGGATGCCGTCACATAGAAGAAGTCTATCCGGCGCCCTTCGCTCTCGGTATGGTAGAACAAAAAGACCCGTCCGCCCGCAAGCTCGAGCGTGGGATCGAAGCTGAACGTCTCCTCGATCGAGATCGTCCCGCCCTCTTCCCACGTTCTCGCTTTGTCTTTGCTTCTTTGAAACCCTATGTCTCCGGACAGCGTGTTCCATACGAGAGCGATCGATCCTTCGACTGCACCCACGTCGTAGTGCGGAACGAAGCCCTCCTCGATCTCGATGCCGGATACACAGGCGGAGGGCCCCTCGAAATCGCGCCAGTCCTTCGTCCTGAAGGCGACGATATCCGCAAAAGCGTCATGCAGGGCTACGGCGAACACCACCGTTTCGTCTCCGGCCTCGACGCATTTCACCTGCGAAAAACGAACCCCTTCCTTATTTTCCGCCACCGGCTTCGGATAGTCCCAAAATCCAAAGGCCCAGTACGGGAACAGTGCGGCGAACAGGAGTATCACGCCTGCAAGAAATCGTTTCATATCGCTTCTCTTTCGCTCTCGAACCCCAGGCGCTGTTTCGCACGGGCGATGTTGCGTTTCGCGTTCTCGTGCGCCGGATCTATCCTCAATACTTCCTCCCACTCCGTAATGGCCTCCGCGTACAGGCCCTCCATGAAGAGGTGAATACCGTCCAGGTAGTGGCGTTTGATATCTATTCGGAGATCGGTTCCGAAACCGCCGGAAGCAGCCTTCTCGAGATTATGAAGCTTGGTCTCCGCACGCGCGAGGGATACCCGTACGTCGACGAACTCGGGGTCAATCGTCAAGGCCTGCCGCCATATCTTGACCGCTTCCTCGATCCGTTCGCTTTTGTAGAGTCCGAGCGCGTATATATGCAGCTCCCGCGCCTGCCGGACGTCCGCTTCCGTCACGACTTTTACCGTTTCTTCTTCTTTCACGGTCAGCTCTTCGAGCCTGCGCCGCGCATCCCTGTAGTCCGGATCCACCTTGAGCAGGAGCGAAAACCCCGCCTCCGCCTCGCGTTTCGACCCTCTCTCCGCAAGGGAAACGGCTTCAGAATACATGCCCCCGAGGATATCCCGCACCAGCGACGGGTCCGTCTTGGACAACGCCTTCGCGAGGTTCAGCCTGGCCCGCTCGTTGAAGGGAAAGATGAGCAGTATCTGCTCGAAGTGCTTCACCGCATCCTGGTACGCACCGCTGTCCAAGGACTCCGTGCCCAACCGGTTGAGATTCTCGACGAGCGGAAAGAAGGGGGACGTGTCGCTCACCCGGGTTTCCTCCTCCCGCTTGAGCGCGACGATATCCCGGAGGATGTACTCCTTTATCTGAGAGTTCTCCCTGTCGAGCTCGATCCCCTCGTTCAGCACCGCGAGAGAGCGCTTGAAGTCGCTCAGGTTGTAGTATTTTATCCCCTCGCGAAGAAGCTCGGCGACACGCGCCTCTCTTTTTCTCTGCTCCTCTTTCTCACGCTCCGCGAGTATGCGCTCAATCTTTTCTATGTAGCCGCGGGATTCCTCGACCCTGTAGGACATGGCGATCGCATCTTCAAACCGGTCGGCCGCCTCCCTGTATCGTTTGTCTGAATAAAGCCTCGTTCCGCTTGTAAAATAGCTCTCGGCGAGTTTCTTCAGGCGCTCGTTCTCCGCAACCTTGAAATCGATCTTCGAGAGGTACAAAAAAGCCTCCCTGTCTGCAGGCAAGAGCAGAAGAAGGCGCTCCCAGGTCGACCTCGACCGTTCGTACTCCCCCTCATTAAAGAGTTTTTTCGCTTCCGCCCTTAAATCCTTAAGAAGCTCTTCTCTCTCCCGCTCTTCTTTCAACCGCCTCGCGATCAGCCCTTCTATCAGTTCTATATAGTCTCTCGCCTCGTCGGTCCGGTAGTTCATCGCGACGGCCTTCTCGAACCACCCTTCCGCCTCCTCGTACTTCCCGAGCCGGTACAAACGGACTCCGCTTTCGAACGCCGCCTTTGCCACCTCAAGGGCTTCCCGCCGCCTATGTTCTTCTTCGTCTATCATCGAGAGGTAGGCGTAGGCCTCATCGTCGCCGGGCACAAGCTCTAAGAGGAGCATCCATTCCTCTTTAGAACGGTCGAGGTCGTCGCTTTCGAAAAGCATTTTTGCGCGTTCCCGCACCTCGGCCGCCATCTTTCTTCTCTCCTCTTTTACTATCCTCTCCTTCAGCGCCGCGATACGCTTTGTCCGCAGCGGGTCGATATACTCTTTTCCACCCTCATGCGCACGTTCCTCGTACTCCGCACGGTACTCTTCATGCAGCATTCTATCGGCCTCTTGCAGGCCCTCGTCGATGAGCGCCGAAAGCTCCTCGTCCTCCGTCGGGGTGCTGTTTTTTAAAGACAAGAAGAGCTCATAGGCCTCGCCGGGCTTGGATTCCTCTATGAGTCGAAACCCTTCATACAGTATCGCATCGATCTTTTTCAGTTTTTCGAGCGATCGCTTTATCAGCCTGTCGATTTCCTCATTCCAGGGATCGATGGCATGGGCCTTTGTGAACGCGTCGAGCGCACCGGAGTAGTCGCCCGCCTTGTACAATCTGTTGCCCTCTGAAACGTACTCCTCGAGCTGTTTCAGCGCCTCCCTGTCGGTGGAGCCGGGGTGCCCCACCCAAGCGGCGGTTACCGCCATCAAAAAGAGGGCGCAGGATATGAGAATCTTCCCAATAGGGTTCATGGTTTCGAAAAAGGCTACAACGGTCTGTTAGAATATAGTATCTTATGCATACGAACAAAGTCAATTCTATTACGCAGAGCGGTTCGACCCGGCCGGAAGGGATGAGTGTATGAAATACAGGCTCTTTGCGTGCGATCTCGACGGCACGCTGCTCGACGACGAAAAACGGATAAGCGAGGCGAACCTCGAGCGCATACGACAGGCAAAAAACCGGGGCGTCTCTGTGGTGATCACAACCGGAAGGAGCTACACAAAGGCGAAGCAGTATATCACGGAGACCGGGGGAAAGGACCCCGCGATCGTCTTCACCGGAGCCGTCGTCTATCAGGAAGACCGCATCATACGGGCCAGGACACTCAGCAGGGATATCGTCGTCGATATCATACGGCTTTTCAACGAGCTCGACTACCCTCCCATCGTCTATCCCACGGACAACAAGAAATACTACGAAAGCTTCGGACGCTATCAGGAGGAGTACCTCCGCTTCTCGAGCGGCTTCGACGGCTCGCTCGTCCAGGTGGACGATCTCAAAGGCCGTATATGGGAGGATGTAATCCGCGTCTCCGTAATCGGCAACGAATACGACATGTCGCTCCTCCACAGGGAGATAAAGCACAGATTCGGGAGCTCGGTCACCGCAGTCGACACATTCTTCAAAGAAGCCGGGATCTCCATCTTCGAGGTGCTGGACAAAGAAAGCTCCAAGTCGGGCGCGCTCGAGTTTTTGTGCGACAGGCTCGATATCAAACGGGAGGAAGTTATCGCCTGCGGGGACAACAACAACGATATAGACATGCTGCGGTGGGCTGGACTCGGCGTCTGCATGAAGAACGGGATGGAGGAGGCGGTACGGATCGCAGACTACGTGACGAGCCGGGACAACAACGAAGACGGAGTGGCGGAGGCACTGGAAAAGTTCGTGCTGGGATAAAGCGCTATTTCGTCATGAACGACCGGTATGCACCCTCGAGCACGGCGAGCTTTCGCTGGGCGTACTCGATGAGCGGGCTCTGCGGATAGGACGCGAGGAAGTACTCGAAATCGTCGAGCGCCCGCTTCAAAAGCACCTTCGCCTCTTTCAGGTCGAAGCCCTCCTTCGTAAAGCAGCCGCTCATGAACCTGTCCGCGCCGTCGGAGGCTCTGCCGAAGATGCTGACCGCCTGCGCCCTGCGTTCCGCGCCTATCGGCAGGACCAGCTCCGCATCCTCGATGAAGACCCGGAGGAAATCGATTGCGGTCTTACACTTTCTCTTATACGTCTTCGATCTGCATAGCGATGCCGACTTTACGCTCTTTTCAAGCAGGATATCGAACCGGGAAAGATACTCGGTAAACAACTGTTCCCCCGCGGGGCGCTCCCGGTACTGCCGGTTGTGGAGATTGTTGCGATAGTAGACGGTGACGAGCGCTCCGGCGTACTGTTTTATGGTATCGAAGCTTCTCTTGTCCCGAAGCTCGTATTGCCGCTCCCGCGCGACCTGCTCGAAGAAACGCTGATACGCCTCCTCACGCCTCAGCCTTTGCTGCTCTCTTATTTTCCGCTCCTTCTGTTCGGCTTTTTTTTCTCTGTCCCACCTTCTGATCATCTCCTCGTACGGGTTCTTCGCACGCTCGTACGACGAGCGCTCCTCGACCCGTATGCCCCGCTCCATATACCACTTTACCGTTTCATAGGCTTCGTTGATTTTCATCATCATCGAGGTGGAGAGACGCTGGTCATGCGGATTGGAATCAGGATGGTACTGCTTTGCAAGCTTTCTGTACGCGTCGCGGATGACGGGAAGCGGCGAATCGGCAGGTACGCCGAGGGTTTTATATGCCTCTCTGAGCTTGTCCAATTCGATAACCCCTACAGACGGCGACGGTCCGCGACGTGCCGAAACAGATTCCCGTACGCGTAGAACAGCTGGCCGCTGAGCGTGTCCCCGGGGCCTTTTTTCAAAAAGTCGTTTATCACCCGGCCCCTGCGGTCTTTATATACACCCGGTGTTCTCAGGTTCATCCTGAGCGTCTGTACGCCGCGTGAGCTCGTGTAGTGAACGATCTCCACGGTCCCGTCCTCCTCCACTCCGGTGACGATACCGATGTGTGATATCAAATACCGCCTTTTTTCCGTGGTGCCCTTGAAGAAGGCGAGGTCTCCTATGAGGGGCCTTCGGCCCGTGTAAACGAGCCTGCGGCGCTGCAGGGTGTCGAAAATCGCCTGCGATACCGAGCTGTCGAACGGCGAGGGCTCTATCACGACCCTGTACCCAAGCGATCGGAAGACCCCGACGATGTACCCGGAGCAGTCGCTTCTAAACCACCGCCCGAGCGTCTCGAGCTGCATTTGCCCGACGAGGCTTTCCGCATACTCCGCTATTCGGGACCGCTCCTTTGTTTCGAACGACCCGAGCCCCTTCGCACCCGGCTCCCCGGCCGCAGGCGGCCTGGTCAGGGTCGCGCACGCGCTTGCTAAAAAAAGCGGCACGAAAACGGAAATAAGGGTCAGGATCTTCCTGACAGGTTGCATACAGATGAATATAGAACAAAAAGGGGCAAATACAAAGCAACAGTTACGGTCGTTCCGAGGGCTTCTGCGTGACTTGGCGAGCGCGTTACAGGACCCTGACTTCATAGCCTGCGCCGCGAAGGAGTTCGACGGATCGCTCGGCATCTTTTTTCGTTTCGAATCCGAGCCTGAGCACGCCTCCCTCCCCCTCACGCACCGTTACGATCTCGATGTCCTTGATGTTGATGCCGCAGGCGGAGATGACGCCGGTTATACGGGCGAGCTCGCCGGGCCTGTCCGGCACCGTGACTCGGATGTCGCACAGCGGGGCGACGAACCCCTTGGAGTAGCTCGGCAGGCGCATGCGCTCTTCATTCGCACGTGAAAAAACGCCTTCTAGGTACTCTTCGTCGTCGATGTTCCCCAAAAGCGTCGAGACCTCTGCGCCGAACGCCCGAAGCTCCTCTCTTATCCGGGCCGAATTCGTCGAAAGGATGTCCCTCCAGACATCGTAGCTCGACGAGGCGATTCTCGTCATGTCCCGAAATCCTCCGGCCGCCAGGTTCCGGAACAGGTCGGAATCCTCCCGCGCGAGACTGTTTACGAGAAGGACCGCGACAAGCTGCGGGAGGTGGCTTACCCGTGCGGCGATCCGGTCGTGTAAAACCGGATCGAGGAGCATCACCTTCGCGCCGACGCTCAGGATGAGGGCCGACAGCGCGTTCGTCGCATGTTTCGGCGTCCTCCGCGTCGGAGTGAGGACCCATACCGCGTCGTAGAACAGATTCGGATCCGCGTTCTCGACGCCCCGCTTCTCGCTTCCCGCCATTGGGTGTCCTCCTATGAAAACCGCTTTGCCGTCGTGCCGCCGTTCGGCAATATCGCATATGCCCGATTTCGTGCTCCCCACGTCGGTAACGATCGTTTCACCTGAAGCGCAGTCGAGCGCCCGTGGAAGCATCGTCTCCATCAGAAGAAGCGGGGTGCAGAGAAACACCACGGCGCTCTTTCGTACCGCAGTTTCCAGCTCGTCATAGCCGAAGGCCTCGTCTATCGCACCTCGCGCCTTCGCTTTTTCCAGCGACCGCGGGCCGCTCACCCCCACCACCCGTATTCCCTCTTTTCGCAACGCGAGGGAGACCGAGCCTCCCATCAGCCCGAGCCCGACCACGGTGACCGAATCCGGCGGATTCTTCGCATCCGGCGGATTCTTCACGTTCGTTGCATCCGTATTCCGTTTCACGGCCGCTTTTCCTCCCCGTTATCGGCGATATCGACGACCCTCCGCTGCACCGCGCGGGCGATCGCCCGAAGCTGCATCATCATCTCGGCGAACTGCCCCGGGTAGAGCGACTGCGCTCCGTCGGACTTGGCGTGATCCGGGTCGTGGTGCACCTCCACGATGACACCGTCCGCACCCGCCGCCACGCTGGCCAGCGCCATTGGGATCACCTTGTTCCGTATCCCCGTGCCGTGCGAGGGATCGGTGAAGACGGGGAGATGGCTGAGCTTCTTTATCACCGGGACCGCGGATATGTCGAGCGTATTCCTCGTGTAGTTCTCGAAGGTCCTGATCCCCCGCTCGCAGAGTATCACCTCCCTGTTGCCGCCCGAGAGTATGTACTCGGACGCCATGAGCCACTCCCGTATCGTGGATGACATCCCCCGCTTCAGGAACACCGGTTTCTTCTTCGTCCCGAGCTGCTTTAAGAGCATGAAGTTCTGCATGTTCCTCGCCCCCACCTGGAGGATGTCCGCATACTCAGTTACGAGGTCTATCTGTCCGATCTCCGTCACCTCCGTGATCACGAGCAGTCCGTTTTCGTCCGCCGCCTCCCTGAGGTAGCGAAGCCCCTGCTCTCCGAGCCCCTGGAAGGAGTAGGGGGATGAGCGGGGCTTGAACGCGCCCCCGCGAAGGAGCTTCGCGCCCGATTCCCTCACACAGGCCGCGATGCGCATGATCTGCTCTCTCGACTCCACCGCGCACGGCCCGGCTGCCACGATCACCTCCTCCCCGCCGATTGTGACGTCCCCTATCCTGATCACCGTGTCCTCGTGCCGGAACATACGGGAGGCGAGCTTGTACGGCTCCGAGATCCGTACTACCTCGTGCACCCCGTCCAAGACCTCGAGCTGGCGGATGTCGACGTCGGTCTTGTCTCCGACCGCGCCGAGTACCGTGTGGTTCACCCCGTCGGAGCGGTGCACGTCGAACCCCATCTCCTTGAGATGCGTTATCACGTTCTGTATCCTGTCTTCGCCCGATCCGGGCTCCATAACGACTACCATGGTGTGCTCCTTCTTTTTCGATTATACAGTATTTCCATACCGTGTGCCGTAACGATACAGATTCACGCCGACAGTTCCGTTTTTCTCAGCGCACACAACCGAAACCGATTCGAATCAGTAATAACCGGATTTACGATTTTGATTCCGCTGCCGGCTTGCCGTTTCCCCTTTCACGTACTTCCTGTTATCTATAAAAAAAGGGCTGCAGCACCCTGCAGCCCTGTATCGCGCAAGAGTCCTGCACTATCGTAACAGTTTCGGATAATAATACACACCCGTCCATTCCGAAATCGACCTATTGCAGAACATATACTGTTTTCCCTTCTCTTTTATATATACCGTCAACTTACCATCCCTTTTGTGCGGTGTCAAGACCAAATAACAAACCGCAATAAACGGGTACACACATAGGTACCACCCGAGGTATCGTCCTGCACGGGCCCCGATATTCGTATCATTGGAGGCCGTCTTTACCGTTACCCCGGCGACAGGGGATCGCGGTCGATATAGTGGAAATCCGTCGTCTCACGCGACGTCGAGACGGGAGTAGCGGGAGGACACCTCTTTCAGCGCGGTATTGACGAACCCGAAAAAGAAGGATATCCCCGGAAACAGCAGGAGGGTGAAGCAGGAAATAATCAGGATGAGGATCAGTATACCGATACCCCGCAGGGTAAAGGTGAAGTTGTCGAAACTCACGAAGAGCGACTTTTTCATGATCCGCCAGACAGACTCGTCTGAGTCCAGCACGAGCAGCGGATATACCCAGAACAATACGAGCAGGAAGAAGAGCAGCATCCAGACGTTTATGGCTGCGATGAACACGGAAACGTCGCTCGCAACGAGGAAGATGTAGAAGTAGATATTGGCACAGACCGCGCCGATGGTCACGCTGAAGAAGAGGGACACTAAAAGCGACCGGCCGAAATGCTTTCGAACCGCGTGAAGAAGGTACCTGAAACCCTTCGGCTCGTGAAAGACGACCCGCTGGGTATAATCGTTGATCCCGCCGAGCGCGCCGGAGACGGCCGTCCAGCCTGTAAGGAGTAATAAAAGATGTAGCAGGGGCCGTGCCGTCGGTAAAAGCGGTTTGGCCCGGTAAAAGAGCACCTCGACCGATCCCTGTTTCATGCTCTCGACCCTCACCGTCGCTACCGTTCTTCCCTCCTTGTCCCTCACGACCGCCGGCTCGTTCGAAAGCGGAACTTCCGCCGTCCCGATCGCGCGTCTTCGCAGCGCTTCGCCGTCGTTTCGGAAGACATGCGAACGGACGCCTCTGAAATCCTTGCGTGCGAACACGTACACGTGCTCCCTGCCGTCCTCGTATTTTTCTTCGGTGCCCGCCGACTGCAGGACGCTCCGTGCCGAACGGCCGCCCGCCGCCTCCCGCCGGGCCGCGGGCGATATCACCGCGACGACGAGTTTGTCATACTCCGCGGCGGCGCTCAGCACCGAGACGTTCAGCGTATTGATATAGGAGAGCATTACGGGAACGATCCGTACGAGCGAGTAACAGAAAAGAAGGGTGGGGATAAAAAACAGCACGTTGAGCATAACGAGACTTCTCACATTGCTCAGCGCGAGAAGACGGAACTTGATTCGTGTGGATCTCGTCATAACACGGCTTTTCGAAAGTGATAGTAGTAATATAGAGCAAAACAACAGCGCGAGGATAATCCTTTTTTAGGGTTGTGAGGGTGGTTATATTATATATTTCCAAGAACAGGGGGAGGAGAGGCCATGATCAGCGTCGACATCGACCGTCACGGCAGGATCGAGGTGGCCGAAAAAACGACCCTGCTCGAGCTGAAAACGCTTGTGGGGGTTTTTGAAGAGCCTCTCGTGCCGGTGGTCGGTGCGCTGTATAACAACCGTCTCATGGGTCTCGAGTATCCTCTCACGCGAAACTGCTCCGTGCGGTTTCTCTCGACCCGCCACGAAGAGGGTCTCAACATCTACAGCAAGAGCCTGTCGATCCTCCTCCACGCGGCCTTTATAGACCGCGGTCCGAAAAACGCACTCCTGAAGGTGGAGCACTCTCTCAACAAGGGTTTCTTTTTCTCCTATATCGACGGGAAACCGCTCGCCTGTGAAACGGTACGCCGTCTCGAAGAAAGAATGCGGGAGATTGTGGAGAAAAACCTCCCGTTCGAAAAGTACGAGTACGAGGTCGAGGATGCGCTTGACCTTCTTGAGGAGATAGGCGCATGGGACCGCTACTACCTGCTCAAATACTCCGACAGGTCGAAGACGACCGTATACAGGCTCGGCGAGTGCGTCAACCTCGCCCAGGGCCCGGTGGTTCCGAGCGCCGGATACCTGAAGGTCTTCGGCCTCCGCTACTACCCCCCGGGTCTCGTGCTTCTGTTTCCGGAAACGACGGACCCCACCAGGCTCCCGGAAGCCGCGGAGCAGAAAAAACTTTTCCAGATCTACTCTGAGCAGCGCGAGTGGAGCAGGATACTCGACGTCGACTCTGCGGGTAAGCTCAACCGCCTCATCATAGAGAGAAAGATCGACAACCTCGTATGGGTAACCGAAGGGCTCCACGAGAAGAAGATCGCCCAGATCGCCGACATCATCACGAAAAACGCCTCGAAGAGGAGAATAATCCTTCTCGCAGGGCCGACATCGAGCGGGAAGACCACATTCGCGAAGCGGCTCACCGTACAGCTTCTCGCGAACGGCATTGCGCCCGAGGTCATCTCCTTAGACAACTACTACCTCCCGAGAGAACGGATGCCGAAAACAGAAGCGGGAACAACCGACCTCGAAAGCCTGAACTCCCTCGATATCGACCTCATCAATGCGCATCTGAACGCGCTGCTCGACGGAAAAGCCGTCACCGTGCCGAAATACGAGTTCAAAACCGGATCGCGGCAGCAGGAGGGAAGAAACGTCAGGCTCTTGGAAAACCAGGTCGTTATCATTGAGGGGATCCACGCCCTCAACGAGAAGCTGACACCGTATATAAACAGGGAACAAAAGTACAAGATCTACGTGAGCGTTCTCACCCAGCTCAACATCGACGTCATCAACAGGATCCCGACCTCCACCGTACGTCTTCTGCGCAGGATCGTGCGGGACAGCCAGTTCCGCGGATACAGCGCGAGGGAAACGATCGGCCTGTGGCCCGAGGTCAGGCGGGCGGAGGACCGGAACATCTTTCCGTTCGGAGAAGAGGCGGACATCATGTTCAACTCCTCCCTCGTGTACGAGATGTCGGTGCTCAAGGGGTACGCGCAGCCGCTTTTGAAGGATATCGACGAGGACGACGAGCTGTACTCCGTTGCAAAGCGCCTTCTCCACTTCCTCGACAACTTTCTCTATATCACATCCGAGAAGGTACCGAGAACCTCCATCCTGCGCGAATTCATCGGAGAGAGCGGATTCAGCTACTGAGGACCGAGCCGGTTCTTCCTCCGCCAGAGATACGGATTTTCGAACGGAAGGCATCCCGCGCTCCGGGACGCTTCGAGTATCCGTTCCGAGATCTCCGGAAACCCGCCGTCTCCGAACGCCGATACCGTCTCGTAGCCCATCCCCGCTTCCACTATAAGAAGCGAGAGCGGGTACCCGTCCACGAACAGGTGCACGAGGAGCCTGTCGTACACATCACGGCCGTCGGTGCGGCAGGTGACGACCTTTGCCTTTTTTATCTCCATGCGGGTGAAGTTCGCGGCCTCCCTCCCATACGGCTGATCTTTATAGAAGCCGTGGGCGGGGTTCTTGAGCTCCGGCGTATCCACCCCCAAAAACCTCATTGGGGTCCCGCGATAGCGGACCGTATCGCCGTCCAGCACTTCCAAAAAGAGGCGGCGGATTCTTATCTCACCGGTCTGAGTTTCCCGCCTCCTCCCTGCAGCAAGCACAAACAGCAGTATCAGCGGCAGAACGATAAGCCGGATTGTTCGTACGCGTATAACTCTTTTCATTTTGGGGCTTTTGGAGTTCATCCGATAAATAGTATAGCAGCGCGATATTCCCGCTGCAAGGGAGATAAGGAGAAGAAAATGGCGTCTTTCAAGGTTTTCGTGGCGGAACAAAGCTATCCGGACTACGAAGAGGAGATGCGGATCGTGGAAGCAAACGGGGGAGCTCTCTATTTCGCGCACTGTGAAAGCGAACGGGACATCGTCGAACAGTGCGCCGGTGCGAACGCCGTGCTGCTGCGCCAGACGCCGATGGGCGAGCATGCGTTCAGGTCTCTTCCGGGTCTTATGGCGGTATGCCGATACGGCGCGGGATGCGACAACGTGGACATCAGCCAGGCGACGAAGTACGGAGTCGTGGTTACCTCAGTTCCGGACTACTGCACCGGCGAGGTTGCGGACCATGCGATTGCACTGCTTCTTTCTCTCATCCGGCGGGTTCCTCTGAGGGACAGGCTGGTGAGACGCGGAGAGTGGGACCTCGGCCCGAGATACCCGGTATTCCGAACTGCGGGAAAAACGTTCGGGCTGGTCGGGTACGGCAGGACTGCGCGCGAAGTGAGAAAGAGACTTTCGGGGTTTGGGTTCCACTTCTTCGCCTGCGATCCGTATGTGAAGAAACAGGTATTCGATGCGGACGGCACGACCCCGCTGGACTTCAAAAAGCTCGCCATCGTTTGCGACTACCTGTCGATCCACGTCCCGCTCTCGGAACGAACACATCACCTCTTCAACCTGTCTACGTTCAGGATGATGAAAAAAGACGCGATCCTCGTCAACACGTCGAGGGGGGCGGTGATCGACCAGCGCGCGCTGTACACCGCACTAAAGGAGGAGCTCATCGGCGGCGCCGCGCTCGACGTCTACGAATCCGAACCGTTCGATACGAAGAGCCCCCTCTGCGGGCTCGACAACGTCGTCCTTTCCGACCATGCGGCCTGGTATTCGGAGGAATCGAGACGGGAGCTGCAGCGAAGGACCGCACAGGAGGCCGTGCACATTCTCAAAGGCGGCGTTGTGGAGCACGCTGTCAATCCGGAAGTGTTGTCGCAAAAGATCGTCGAGCTCAAGCAAAGAGAACAGTCGCAAAAGCCCACGGAGCTTCTGTACGGTCTGCGCGGATAGGCTATCCGCAGTAGAGATTGCCGTTCGGCGCGTTGAATAAAAGCTTTTTCCCCGGTTCTACGACAACGACGTCGTCGTTCCAACGGCCGTCGACGAACGCCTGAATCAGTGTGGGCCCTCCCGAGACCTCCTCATACCGAAGCCCTAGATCGAACCGATCGTTGAGCGACGCACAGCACGCCTTCGTATAGCGGCGGCCCTTTTCGCCGAGAGCGTCACCGAGCTCGTCCCAGTGTATGTATGCAAGTACCGAGTAGTGCTCGACGAGTATCCGCTCCACCGTGTTCCGCTGCTTTTTCGTTATCGTCTTGTTGTACAGCATGAGGTACTTGTCGTCGTAATCCGGGCACCCCGGCACAAGTAGCTCGTCGATCCAACCGCATGAGTAGAAGAAGGTACCCGGCGTCTTTTTAATCCATTGTTCGTGCCGCCTCTTGTCGCCGAAAAGAAGCGGGATACAGTCGTGGCAGTTGTGCACCGCTATCGGCAGGTCGGGATGGGTTACCTCGAGGGTCCCGTTCCCGCAGAGACCGTAACTCAAGAGAATGCGGTCGCACTCCTCCCTCGTGGTTTTTGCTATCGCGTCCTTCAAAAACCGGTTGAGCTTTTCGGGCCGCTCGTGGAGGCCCGCCTTGTACAGCTCGATCCCGATCCTGTGGGGAGAACGGGACGCGCAGTAGTACAACTCGCGCGCCAGCACCCTGCATCCGATGATCTTCTCTCTCACCCTTATCGTCTTCTCCTTATGCCGCCTGTTTTGTAAAATGTACACGCATACCGTTCTATAAACAAGTGCCATGCCCCGTTTTTCAACGATTTCCGCGGGATAAAATAGTACAAATCCCGCAGAAACGGGGGTAGTATAGGGGTACCAAATGACGGAGGATTATATGAAGGACAGCACGATTTGCATACACGAAGGATCCTATCCGGACGCGAACGAAGGCGGCCTCAACACCCCCCTGTACCTCTCGACCGCACACCTGTTTCCTCATCCGTCGAACGAGATCCGGTATCCGCGGTACAGCAACACGTTCACACAGCGCGCGCCTGCGGAGAAGATCGCCGCGCTCGAGCATGGAGAAAAGGGCCTCGTGTTCTCCTCGGGGATGGCGGCGATAACCACCGTATTCCTTTCCCTCCTCGAAGCAGGAGACCACTGCGTGGTCCAGTCCGACATCTACGGCGGTACCCGAAGGTTCGTCGCCCAAGACCTTGCGCGGTACGGTATCAGTGTCGGAGTCCCGGAGTCGAACGATCCCGCTGCCGTCGAGCGGGAGATCACCTCGCGCACGAAGCTCTTATACTTCGAGACCCCCTCCAATCCGCTCCTCAGGCTGGTGGACATCGAAAAGATCGCGAGGATCGCCGGCGATCACGGGCTCGTTTCGGTAATAGACAATACCTTCGCCACGCCGATAAACCAGAAGCCGCTCGACATGGGCGTCGACATTACCGTCCACAGCGGAACGAAGTATCTCGGGGGGCACAGCGACATCGCCTGCGGTGCGGTCGTATCGAGCGAACGGCTCATGGAGCGGATCGCAGACATGCAGAAAAGCCTCGGCGGGTCACTCGACTGCTTCTCCTGCTTTCTCTTGGACCGGGGCTTGAAGACCCTTCCCCTCAGGGTACAAATGCAGAACAAAAACGCCCTCACGGTCGCACGAGCGCTCGAGCGCTCCGACAGGGTACGTGAGGTACACTACCCGGGCCTCGAGAGCCATCCCGACCATGACCTCGCCAGGCGACAGATGAAAGGTTTCGGCGGCATCGTCGCTTTCACGCTTGAGGGGACTCTTTCCGAGGCCAGACGGTTCACCGAGCACCTGTCCGTCATCAAGGGGGCGATAAGCCTCGGCGGGGTGGAATCGATACTATGCTACCCGTTCGAGACTTCCCACGCGCAGCTTGGGCCAAAGGAGCGTGAAGCGATGGGGATCACCGAGACCACGCTCAGGCTCTCGGTCGGTATCGAGGACCCCGAGGACATCGTCGCCGATATCGAGGGAGCGTTCGCCGCCTCGAGCTGAAGGGAAGTCAGAACCCTCCCTGATAGATGATGATCCAGTAGTCGAGGGCGATTCCCGTATACGCGTGAATGAGCAATGCGGGAAAAAGGGAGCCGAGCCTGCGTGTCACAAGGGGAAACGCGATGCCCGCGACTATCGCCATGAGCATCTCGCTCTCAGGCTGGGTTACATGGAGCAGCACGGAGGCGGCGAGGGATACTCCCACGGCCTGCCATTCTCCGATATCGTCCTTCAGCCCCATGAACAGAAGCCCCCTGAAGGAAAACTCGTACCCGGCATAGTAGAGAAGATAAAACAGGGCGCTCTCCGCAAACCTCCCGTACGAGAGCGAAGAATCACCGACGAGGGGGTAGATGGAGGAAAGCAGTCGGTTCCTCGCCCCGAAATAGACCAGCGGGGTCACTATCACGATACCGATGAGCGTGACGAGGAATGTGACGAGCGGACGGTTCACGGCGACGCCGTACCAGGCGAGCGGTTCCTTGAAGACGAACCTGACGATGCACGCCGGCAAAACACCCAACAGCAGGAACGCCATGCACCATCTGTAATACACGGCGAGGGTTCCGATGCTCCGGTTTGCGGGCAGAAGCCGAAAATGAGTGAGGAAAAACGCCTCGCTTCCCTGGTACCGGTATACGGTGTAGAGCACGGTTACCAGAAAAAGCAGGATAAATGTCTTTCTGCTCCCGCTCATGCCCGTCTCTTTTTATCCATGGCCGTTAAAAAGAAAGATAGCATCATTTTCTGTAAAAACGAGAAAAAATCTGTTTTATTCAAATCGATTTTTTGGTATACTGTAACCGCCTACATTTTACCGCACCGTTCAGGGCGAGGGGAACTTCCTGATGTCGATTACTAAAAACAGGGAAAAACTGTATCTTTCCGAGAACGCACTTACCGTACTGAAAAAGCGATACCTCAAAAAGGACGAAAAGGGAAATCCCACGGAAGGTCCCGAGGAGATGTTCCTCAGGGTGGCGAAGGATATCGCGGAGGCCGACCGGCTGTATGACAAGAATGCGCCTGTGGAGCATACCGCCGAGCAGTTCTATAATCTCATGGTGAGCCTCGATTTTCTCCCGAACTCACCAACCCTCATGAATGCGGGAAGGGAGCTCCAGCAGCTCTCCGCCTGCTTCGTCATTCCGGTCGAGGACTCCATAGACAGTATTTTCGACGCGGTGAAGTACACCGCCATGATCCACAAGAGCGGAGGAGGGACGGGCTTCTCCTTTTCGCGCCTACGGCCGCACGGCGATGTGGTAAAGACGACGAAGGGAATCTCGAGCGGACCCGTTTCCTTCATGAGGATATTCGATACCGCCACGGAGACTATCGTGCAGGGCGGAACGAGACGGGGCGCGAACATGGGTATCCTGAGCGTTCACCACCCCGATATCATAGACTTCATAAACTCCAAATCCGAGCAGCATTTGCTCAACAACTTCAATATTTCGGTCGCCGCGACCGACGAGTTCATGAACGCCGTCCTGACGGACGACGATTACCGGCTTATCAACCCGAGAAACAACAAGGTAGCGGGCACGCTGAAGGCGAGGAAGGTATTCAACCTCATCGCGGAGCGTGCCTGGCAGTACGGCGATCCCGGGCTCGTATTCATCGACGAGATCAACCGGTACAACCCGACCCCCGCGATCGGGGCCATCGAATCAACCAACCCGTGCGGCGAGCAGCCGCTTCTGCCGTACGAGGCCTGCAACCTTGGCTCCATCAACCTCAAGCAGATGGTCATAAACGACGAGATAGACTGGGAGCGGCTGAAGTATACGATCCATGCAGCGATACATTTTCTCGACAACGTGGTGGACCGCTCCGTTTTTCCGCTGGAGCAGATAAAAAACCTCGTACAGAACAACCGAAAGATCGGTCTCGGCGTGATGGGCTTTTCCGACATGCTCATCAGGCTTGGGATACCGTACAACTCTGAAGAGGCCTTCGAAACCGGCAATAGGATCGTCCGGTTCCTCCAGGAGGAGTCCGACATGGCTTCCCTGATGCTCGCGGAGGAGCGGCGGGTGTTCCCGAACTGGAGCAGGTCCGTCTACGCCAATACCGAGAAGAAGTTCAGGAACGCCACGAGAACCACCATCGCGCCGACCGGGACGATCTCGATCATTGCAGGCTGCTCTTCAGGTATCGAGCCGCTCTTCGCGGTCAGCTTCACGAGAAACGTGCTCGACAACAACAAGCTCCCGGAGACCAATCCCCTCTTCTTGGAGATTTCCGAAAAGGAGGGGTTCTACTCCGATAACATAGTCCGGGAGATCGCCCAAAACGGGAGCGTAAAAGGCATCAGCGGAATCCCGTCCAAGTTCCAAAGCCTGTTCGTTACGGCACATGACATCGCCCCGATCGACCATATACGCATGCAGGCGGTCTTCCAGCAGTATATCGACAACGCCGTTTCGAAGACGGTGAACTTCCCCAATTCCGCAACGGTGGACGACGTGCTCGACGTGTACCTCGAGGCGTACAAGCTGAAGTGCAAGGGGATCACCGTATACCGGGACGGCTCGCGTGACGTCCAGGTACTCTCCACCGGCAAGATCAAGAAGGAGAAGGACCAGCACAAGTTCGCCCCGAGGGAGCGGCCCAAGGTAACCATGGGCTTTACCGAGAAGATCGAAACGGGATGCGGAAACCTGTACGTCACGATAAACGAAGACGAATGCGGACCGTGTGAGCTGTTCGCAAGCATGGGAAAGGCGGGAGGATGCGCCGCTTCGCAGCTCGACGCACAGGCGCGCCTCATTTCAATGGCGTTTCGCTCGAACGTCGACCCGTACTCAGTGGTAAAGCAGCTCAAAGGCATGCGGTGTCCCTCGCCGTCGCTTTTACCGCAGAAGGGCGGCAAGGTCCTCTCCTGTTCGGATGCGCTCGCCAAGGTCGTGGAGCGCTACCTCAACGTGTACAACAAGAAGCGCACCGCCAAGATCGAGGCAAAAAAAGAGGAACGCGAACTGTTCGACGAGAACGACGAGTCGAACAGCTCCTCATCCTCCCACACCAAGACCATTGCAGGTATGTGTCCCGAGTGCGGCAGCATACTCGAGCACGAGGGCGGCTGTGAGATCTGCCACTCCTGCGGCTATTCGAAGTGCTAGCAGGTGTTACCGGAACCTGAAACGCTTGTACCGAAAGCCCATAGGTTACAGGGCGAATATTCCGTGCGCCTCAAGAGCAAATATTACGCCGAATGGTGAAATTATTCGGCCCGAATCCGTGTTGGATAACGGCAGGATGAAACCGTCTTTATACATATCCGCCGTGCACTTTTTCGTGGGATTCCTCATCTTCAGCGGGTCCGGCTGCACGAACATAGAAAATCCCACAAGAGAGGCTGAGGACGACGAAGAAGAGCTTTACATAACGGCTGAAAAAGAGGAGATACTCGACACGCAGCCTCTTTCCCTCGAGGCCGAGGGAGAGTCGGGTACCGTTATTTGGAAGACCGAGCCGGAGCGTTTCGGCCGCTTCGATCCCGACACGGGCGCCCGTGTCACCTACATCCCCCCGGACGTCGACACAAAGTCCATCGTCACGATCGTCGCGCGAGACGACTCGGGCCGCAGCTTTTCTGTAGCGATCACGGTGACGGATGAAGGGCCTCCTCCCGGCCCCGGCGACATCCTCATAAACGAGATCGCCTGGGCCGGGACCGCAACAAGCCCGTACGACGAATACCTCGAGATAAAAAACCGCTCAGAGCGCCCTTTCTACCTCTCACTCTATTCGATCGACAACGCCGCGGGCAAAGGCGTGCCGCTTTTATTTTCCGGGAGGATCGAGGGCTTCGGGCTGTTTCTCATCGCCAACTACCCCGAGGGGAGCGAAAAGTCGGCGATCCTCTGCCGGATAGACTGCGCGCAACAATCCCTCTCTTTTTCGAACTCCACGTTCGGCCCCTTTGTGCTGCGAAACGGATCGGGAGACGTTCTCGATACCGCAGGCGACGGTGGAGACTACACCGGAGGCCTTACCGGCGATCAAACAGCCTCCCTGTCCCGCTACACCCATTCAGAAGACCCCGGATGGGAAGAGGAATTTTGGTACACCGAGAGCGCCTGCATAAACCTTTCGGACGGCACGTTCGGCACGCCCGGGGCTGAAAACAGCGACACGCCGTTCGAGCCGAGTGTTCCCGGGGACTCGGCCCTCGCCATGATCACTGAGTTCAGGGTCGACGCGCACGACGAGACGGGTGAGGACTGGGTGGAGCTTTTTATCACACGGGGCGGAAACCTGAAATATATCGTCGTGACCGACCTCGACGGCACTGATTCGTCGATCACCGGCGGTGAAGACGTTCAGGCGGAAGAGGGGAGCCACCTCGTCGTCGTATGGAGCGACAGCTTCGAAAACGACGGGACGGTCTTCCATATTCCCGACGGGCGGCCGCCCGGGACGAAGGACGAGCTCGCCGTCCAGAGCGGACCTGTATTCTTAGACGGGCTCTGCTACTCCGTAGACGGGCTTCTTCCGAATGATTATGAATTCCTATGCGATGAAGGCTGGTCCGGACCTCCGGTGGAATCGCTTTGTGCGGCACGACGCACGACCAATGGGGCGTACGTCACGGACATGGCAGCACAAACATGGGATCCCGAGGCGCCTCCCAGCCCAGGAATGATGAACTGAAACTATACCATTGGGACAGTATACATTTCTTCATCCTTTTGTGTCAAAAGAACACGGCCGGTAGACGGCACGCCTCTGCACAGACCGAATTTTTCTTCCTAAGGAAGACAAAATAACAGCCCCTTTACCACACACCGACAGCATTCACATTCTCCGTATAACCACCGATACAACGATGACTTTGAAGCTGGACTATAATCCGTTATAGGATTGTAAATACTCATAATAGTAGTTCGAAATCCTAATTTTAATACTCCCCATTTTTTCGATGTCTGTTGTATCGTCGGCTTCCTTATTCAATCCGGAATCATATACGCCGTTTGTAACAATAGCCGATGCCGAGTTTTATTTCTAGTGTACGTAATAATGAATTACAACGGCTGTCATATTCAATCGCAGAAAACGGGCGTTTTGATTATCTGCCGTAAAAATAATTAATAATTCGAATTTCATCCTGATGAGAATGCCGGCACAGAGCCGGGATGCCGGGCGTATGCCCGTCTGCGCCGCCCACTCTCCATCCGGTATCGACATTCTACATGGGGGGTCTTTCAGCCGAGCGCGACGTCGAGCAGCATCATAACCGCGAATCCGATCATAACTCCTATCGTCGCCACGTCCGTGCCCTCGCGCTGCGACTCCGGTATGAGCTCTTCCGCGACGACGAATATCATCGCGCCTGCGGCGAAAGAGAGGGCGTAGGGGAGAATCGGCCGGGCGAAAATGACCGCCGCCGCCCCAAGCACGCCTGCGACCGGCTCGACCATTCCCGAGAGCTGTCCGAAGAAAAAGCTTTTAGCTCTCGACATGCCCTCGCGCCTAAGCGGCATGGAAACGGCCAGTCCCTCGGGGAAGTTCTGTATCCCGATCCCGAATGCGAGCGCGACCGCGGCTGCGATCGTCGCGGACGGGAGCCCCGACGCTACCGCACCGAACGCCACGCCGACGGCAAGCCCTTCCGGGATGTTGTGAATCGTTATCGCGAGAACAAGCAGGATACTGCGCTGCCAGCTGGTCTTTATGCCCTCCGCCTCCTCCCTCGGGAGCCCTAAATGCAGGTGGGGAAGAAGCCTGTCGATGCCCCATAAGAACACGCCGCCCAGCAGAAACCCTGAGACCGCCGGGACGAACGACGGCACGTTCCCGCCCTCCGACATCTCTATGGCCGGCTGAAGGAGAGACCAGAAGCTCGCCGCGATCATGACGCCTGCGGCGAATCCGAGCATGAGGTCCAAGACCTTCCGTTTGAGACTCTTCATTAAAAATACACAGGCCGCGCCGAGCGCGGTGAGAAACCAGGTGAATATGGTACCGAACAGCGCCTGGACGATGGGATTGAAGCTCAAGAGAGATTCCAGCATGCCAACCTCCTGTTATCCGCCGTTTGGGAGATCAGACACCGAATCGTTCCGACTGCATGACGGAAAACACTGGAAATTATAGTACGGGGGGATAATATTTCAAACACAATTCGGAACGATTACATGGATAAAGCGGCGCTGACGCCGTTCGGATGTCCCACGTTCCTCTTTCAGCCGTGCCGATACGCGGAGAGCTTTCTGAACCGTTTGCTGCTTTACGAATTCGGAGGGAACGTAACGGAGCGTTGCGATCCGGTTTTCAGTGGGAGCCCGCGCCGAGGTCTTCTCCCCGTTTCAGCGCCTTTTCGAGCGTGCCGATCTGCTCCCGGACCCTCGTGAAGGCCGTCCCTCCGGGAACGTCGTGGCTGTCGACCGACCGCCTGTAGTCGAACAGGTCGTACACCGATTCGTCGAACAGCCCGCAGAACCGCCGGTACTCCCCGACGGAGAGCTCGCGCAATCCTTTCTTCTCCTTTACCGCGAAACCGACGATCTTTCCCACCGTCCTGTGGGCCTCCCTGAACGGTATACCGCGTCTCACGAGCCAGTCCGCGACGTCGGTGGCGAATATGAGGTCTCCCGAACCCTCTACCGCGAGCTTGATCCTCTCCTCGTTCACCTTGAGGCCCTCGAAGATCCCTTTTACCACGCCGAGCACCGAAAGGGTCGTGTCCGCCGCGTCGAACATCGGCTCCTTGTCCTCCTGCAGGTCCCGGTCGTAGGAATAGGGGAGCCCCTTTAAAAGGGTGAAAAGCGACACGAGGGCCGCCGTAACCCTCGACGATTTTCCCCGTACGAGCTCGAGCGCATCGGGATTCGCCTTCTGCGGCATGAGCGAGGAGGTGGTGCAGAAACCATCCGGCAGGCGGAGGAAACCGAACTCCTCGGAAGAAAGGATGATGAGGTCCTCGGAGATTCTCGAAAGCGTGGTGCACGCCTCGGCGCATATCCATACGAATTCGAGGATGAAATCCCTGGTGGAGACGGCGTCGATCGAATTTTCCGTGATCCCGGAGAAGCCTAGTTTGTCGGCGAGGTATGCCCTGTCGATGCCGAGCGCCGAGCCTGCGACCGCACCGGACCCGAGCGGCATCCTGTCGAGCCGCTTCCAGTAATCGGAACAGCGCTCCCTCGCCCGCTGCAGCGGGTGGCAGTACGCGAGAAAGAGATGCGCGAGGCTTGCAGGCTGCGCGCGCCTGAGGTGTGTGTAGGATGGAACGACTACCTCCACGCATCCTTTCGCGGCACCAAGGGCCGCCGAGACCGTGGCTTTTAGCGACCGGTCGAGCTCGGACGTCGCCTTTTTGAGATAGAGCATCTCGTCGAGAACGATCTGCTCGTTCCTGCTCCTCCCCGTATGGAGTTTGTATGCGGCTTCACCTATCTTTTCGAAAAGCCGCCGCTCCACGTTCATGTGTATGTCCTCGTCCTCTTCGGAAAACGGGAAGCCGCCCTCCTCTATCTCCTTCTCTATTTCACTCAAACCTCCGACAATGAGCGCCTCCTCCTCCCTGCTGATGATCTTGTTCTTCCCGAGGGCTCCGGCATAGGCGATCGAACCCCGTATATCCTCCTTGAAGAGTCTACGGTCCACGTGGATGGACGGATTTATTCTGCCGAAGCTCTCCGAAACGGGATTTTCGAACCTTCCGTCTCTCAGCGCCACTCTTCCACTCCTCCATTTCCAGAATTCAATGACCCCGTGCAGTACGTATTCCGGGGGCTGAAATCCGAGATTTCGATCCTCCGGATACGTATCGGACGGTTATTGCGTTACGGGCCGAAGCCGCGTAATTCAATAACCCCGTGCACCGTATTCCTCCGCATCTTCATCGGTCAGAATCATCGTGCCCACGCCTTTCTTCGTGAACACCTCTTTGAGGAGAGAATCCTTCTCGAAGCCGTTCAAGATATGGACACGCTTCACGCCGCCTTTCACCGCATCAAGGCACGTCTGTACCTTGGGCACCATACCGCCCGCCAGCGTTCCCTCTTCGATGAGACGCTCTGCCTGTTTTTTCGAAATATACGAAATCTTCGATTCCGGATCGTCCCTGTTTTTCAGCACCCCGTTCACGTTCGTCATGGTGATGAACTTGTATGCACCGAGCGCGACCGCGAGTCGTGAGGCGACGGTATCGGCGTTGATGTTCAGAATATTCCCCTCGCCGTCGTCCGCGAGCGACGATATGACCGGCACGTATCCCTCGGAGAGAAGCGTTTCCAAAAGGCCGACGTTGACTTCCCTGATATCGCCGACGTGGCCGTAGTCGACGTTGTTCGTTTCTCCAGTGGCCCGGTCCGTGATCTCCATCGGCGCCCGGCGCCGCGCCACTATCATGCTGCCGTCTATCCCGGAGAGACCGACCGCACTCGAACCATGCTTCTGGATGAGGGTGAGGATTTCGTGGTTGATCTTCCCGGCGAACACCATCTTCGTTACCTCGAGCGCCTCCTCGTCGGTGACCCTCCTGCCCCCCACTATCTTCGGCGTGATTCCGAGACGTTGCGAGAGCTCGTTCGCCTGCGGACCGCCGCCGTGCACGAGCACCGTCCTGATGCCGGTCTGGTGCATGAGGGAGACGTCCTGCGCGATACCGTCGATGACCCTGTACTCCTGTACGAGCTCGCCGCCCACCTTTATGACGAACGTCTTCCCCTTGTACTCTTTGAAATAGGGAAGTGCCTGTTTGAGGATGCCTATATCCTCCATAATATACTCCCGCCTATTGTTCTACCCGAGCAAATCCCGCCTATTGTTCTACCCGGGCCGGTCCCGCGTTTGTTTTCTTATCCGCGGTTTGTTCGGACCGCACGATGATTGCTTTTTTTCCTCCTCCGCCTCCTTTTAGGCCGGCGAACGAGTTTCTCATCACTATCCTCCGAGGAGGCGGCAGAGCACGGCCTTCTGCGCATGGAGCCGGTTCTCGGCCTCGTCGTAGACGATCGAGCTTTTACCGTCGATGACCGAGTCGGTCACCACAACGTTGCGTCGTACCGGAAGGCAGTGCATGAACACACCGCCGTCCGTGAGGGCCATCTTCTCGTCGTCGACGATCCACCCGTCGAGGCTTTTACGATGTTCGCGCTCCCTCTTCTTGTCACCGTAGAAGCGGATGCTTCCCCAGCTCTTCGCGTAGACCACCCTGGAGCCTTTGAAACCCTCATTTATGTTATCGGTTACTCGTATGCTCCCTTTTGACTCTTTTAAAAGCTCTTTCGCCCTGTCCATCACGGTTTCGTCGAGGTCGTATCCTTCAGGCCGCACGAGCCGTACGTCCATCCCGAAACGGCAGGAGATAAGAAGTATCGAGTTCGCCACCGCCATGGGGAGCGGATTCGGGTGGTTCGCCCAGGTTATGGTTATGGGAAGGCCCCGTATATCCCTCCCGAAATGCTCCTTTACGGTCATGATGTCCCCGAGCGCCTGGTTCGGGTGGTAGAGGGACGACTCCATGTTGACGACCGGCACACCCGCTTCCCGCACGAAGGCCCCGAGCACGGGGTCCTTTCTGTCCTTTTCCCATGATTCCCCCGCGGCGAACACCCGTATTCCGATAGCGTCCGCATACCGTCCCAAAACCCGCGCCGCGTCCGTAATGTGCTCCGCAGCCTCACCGTCCATGACCACGCCCTCTCTGTCCTCGAGCTTCCACGTGTCCCCGCCCGTATTGAGCGTGACGGTATTGCCGCCGAGCTGTTGCATCGCGAACTCGAACGATGTTCTCGTTCTGAGAGAGGGGTTGAAAAAAAGCAGTATAAGATTTTTCCCCGCCACGGTAGGCGCCTCTTCCCCCCGCTTCATGCGTCCCGCACGGTCGATGAGCTCGTCGAGCTCATCCGCCGAGAAATCCGCCGTCGTTATAAAGTGTTCCATAATGCCACCCCTTCGTAGTAAATAGCCCTCAGCGCCTCCTCACCCCTCGCCGTACTCGGTCAGCGCTTCGATAAATGGCTTTGCCTCATCGGGCGTGAGCACGAGGGGAGGCAGAAGCCTGAGCACGTCCGGTTTCGCCGACGTGCCGGTGATGATTCCCCGCTCGAGCAGCCGGTCCCGGCAATCGGAGGCCTTCTTTGTTATCTCTATACCCAAAAGGAGCCCCCGCCCCTTCACCGCTTTAACGATGCCGATCTTCTGCAGCTCGGTTTTCAGATATTCGCCCGTATCCCTGGCGTTTTCTAAAAGCTTATCCTCCCGTATCGCCTGTATCGTGGCGAAAAGAGCGCTCGCTGCAACGGGGCCGCCGCCGAACGTCGATCCGTGCTCCCCGTACCCTATCGTCTTTGACACGCGTTTGTCTATCAAAACGGCGCCGAGCGGCAGGCCGCCCCCGATTCCCTTGGCGAGGGTGATGAGGTCGGGAACCACACCGATACGGTCTCCGAAGAACCACTCGCCCGTTCTCCCGAATCCGGTCTGTATTTCGTCGAAGATGAGCAGGGCGCCGTGCGCGGACGAGATCCGTCGAAGCTTTTTATAGTACCCGTCGTCCGCGATCTCGACCCCGGCCATGGACTGGACGGGCTCGAGCATCACCGCCGCGGTTTGGTCCGATACGGCGCTCTCGAGCGCGCCGGCGTCTCCAAACGGGATGAAATCGAACGCATCGAGCACGGGTATGAAATCACTCCGGTAGTGGCCGAGCGCGGTGGCGCTGAGTGCACCGATGGTCCTCCCGTGAAACCCCTCCTTCATCGCGACCACCCTCGTTTTGCCGGTGAACCGGCGCGCGATCTTGAGAGCGGTCTCGTTCGCCTCTGCACCCGAGTTGCAAAAGAACACCCTGTCCATCGAGGAAGGCGCCACCTCGACGATCGCCTTCGACGCGAGCGCCCGTACCTCGGAGTATACGACGTTCGAGTAGAAGACGAGCGTCTTGACCTGATCGGAAACCGCCTTTACGACCCGGGGATGGCAGTGGCCGACCAGCGCCACCGCGTGCCCGCCGTACAGGTCGAGATACCGTTTTCCCTCCGTGTCCCACACGTATACGCCCTCGCCGCGCGCAACCGCCAAAGAGAGCTTCCTGTACGTACCGAGCTGGTACTTCTCTTCCATTTCCTTGATCTCGTCGAATTTCATTCCCATCTTTTGTATCCTCTTTAGTAGTGGTACGAACGGCGCCGCGGTTACGGTCTCATGCCGGGAAACAGGAGGCCCTCGTCTTCGTCGAATCCGAACATGAGGTTCATATTCTGCACGGCCTGACCGCTCGCGCCTCGGACGAGGTTGTCTATCGCGCTCATGCTCACGATCCAGTCGTTCTTGCAGACAAAGGCGACCTCCACGTGGTTCGTCCCGCAAACCGTCGTTACCTCCGGGGATTCATCCACGATCCTGACGAACCGCTCGTTTTCGTACGACGATTCGAACGCCGCCCGTACGTCGTCTGACGACGCGGAAACGCCGTATACCGACGAGGTGGTGTATATCCCTCTGACGAAGGGGCCGGACTGCGGCACGATCCCTATCTCCGTATCCCGGCCGGGAAACTGGGACCGGAAGAACTGCTGAATCTCCGGCAGGTGCTGATGCTCCAGTATTTTATAAGACTTGAAGTTTTTCGCCCTGTACGGATGATGCGTCACCGCTTTCGGCGACTCACCCGATCCGGAAGACCCGGTTACCGATACGACGTGTACGGCCCTGCCGACCGCATCGGCTAAAAAGAGGGGGTACAGCGCAAAGATGATCCCGGTGGCGAAGCATCCGGGATTCGCGACATACTGCGCATTCTTCACCGAGTCCCGGCAAAACTCCGGAAGGCCGTAGAAAAACCGCTCTAAAAGCTCCGCGGCCCCGTGTTCCTTTCCGTAGTACTGCCTGTATACGTTCGCGTTCTTCAGGCGGAAATCCCCGCTCAGGTCCACCACCCGAGCCTTCGGCACCCTGTTTACGAGCGCCTTCATCATGGTCATGGACACGCCGTGCGGCGTCGCGAAGAACACGAGGTCGGTGTCCTGCGGAATGCCGTCGATGTCGGGCTCCGTGAACACGAGGTCGGTGACCCCGGTGAGGAACCGGTTTACGGACGCGACCTTTTTCCCCGCGTGCTGTCTGGAAGTGACGAATAAAAGCTGCACCTTCGGGTGAAAGAGAAGAATCCTGAGGAGCTCGGAGCCCCCGTATCCCGCGCCGCCGATAATACCGACGCTGATCCGTTTTTTGCTCTTGAAGATCATGACTTTTCACCTATACGGCGCTGAACGAAGTCGCCGAGCTTCTTCCCGTCCACCGCGTTGATGCCCGTACAGCCCAGGTTGTTCCGTATAAAATCTATGCCCACGGTGTTGTCCGTTATGGGACCGGAGACGAGGTCCACACCGATCCCCTCCTTTCGCAGGATCTCGGTTATCCCCCACGCCCCCACCGGATCGATCGCGCACACGATGTTGCAAGAGATCGCGGAAGCGATCTCCCGGTCGGAAAAGAACGTTTTCACCCCGTAGTCCCCCAGAATGCCGTCCCCGAGCTCTACCACACAGACATCCGGATCCGACTCCGAGAGGGCGTTGAGCGCGCCCTTCGTAATACGGGGCACATCCTCCGATCCGACCGTGGAGGGGTAGCCGAAATCGAGAAACGAGAGCGCCTCTACCGCACCATGGTCCATCATGTTGAGAGTATCCTTCAACGCGGACACTCCGGACACCTTTGCCGCTGCGACCGTATACCCTTTCCAGGTGAGCTCCTGGACGATCTTCGATGCGGCTACCGTCTTGCCGCTGTTCATTGACGTTCCCGAGACGACGACGATCGGCATCGACGATCGCAGCGTGGAGGCGACGGGCCTTGCGTGGTCCGCTATATTGAGAGGCGTCCCCTCCCTGCAGGCCGCACCGAGCACTTCCACCTTGAGCGGGAGCCCGTAGTCCCGGTTGTAGCTCGTGGCCTTTCCGATCACACCCCCTATATTGAGGATGTTGAGCGTATCGCCGGTCTTCACGGACTCGGGAACGACGCCGCAGAATCCCATGAGCGCGCGCCTTTTACCGAGGGCGCCGACGATTATGTCGCCCCTCGATATCTTTGCCATGCGCCCGGATGACAGCTCCAGCTTGTCGTAGACCCGCTTCTCCTCGAGCGCCCTGACAACGCAGACCGCACCCTGCCTGGCGCTGATTCTGTCAGAGACCTCCACAGTCTTCGAAAGACCGAGGTTGACGGTCACGGAGGCGATCTTGTCGACCCTAAGCTTCTTCAAAGCCATTTGTCCTTGTGTACGATACCGAACAGCCTCGCCGGTATCCCGTATATCCTGCTGAATCCCTCGGCGTCCCTGCTGTCCCACAGCGACTGTACCTCGCCGTATGTCGCGAGGTCGCTCTTCATGAGCGAGTACTCGCTCTCCGTCCCGGTGACGAGGAAGCTGCCGGGCAGAAGCCGCACCCTCACACGACCCGAAACGCTCTCCTGGGACGAATCGAGCATCGCCTCGATGTCGCGCATCACCGGATCGAAATAGAGCCCCTCGTGCAGCATGTCGCCGTACACCTGCCCGAGGTGGTCCTTCCAGAAACGCTGGTTCTTGGAGAGCACGAGCTTTTCGAGCTCCCTGTGCGCGGCGATCAGAACCACCGGCGCCGGCGCCTCGAATACGATCCTTCCCTTTATTCCGAGGATCGTATCTCCCACGTGCACCCCCCTCCCGATACCGTATCCGCCGGCCGTTTCGTTGAGTCGGCGCAGGGCGTCGACTCCTGACAGCTTCTCGCCCTCCAACTCGACCGGGAGCCCCTCTTTGAAAACTATGACGATCTCTCGCGGGGGAAGCGCTGGGCCGTCCGTTCCACTCGTATGTTTGAACACCGTATCCGGAGGGAAGTCCCACGGGTCGTGCGTCTGCTTTCCGCCTATCGTGGTACCCCAGATTCCCTCGTTTATGGAGTAGTCCTTCACCTCGGCGTCGACCGGAAAGCCCCAGGCGGCGAGCCGGTCGGCCTCCTGTTCCCTCGAGAGACCGAGCTCGCGTATCGGCGTGAGAAGCTCTTTTTCCGGAACCAGCGCCCTGAACGCGACGTCGAACCTGATCTGGTCGTTACCCGCGCCGGTCGAGCCGTGGCAGACCGCGTCCGCCTTCTCACGGACGGCCGTTCTGGATATCTCGACGGCCTGGGCCACCCGTTCTGCGCCGACCGAGAGCGGGTAGACGTTCCCTCTCAGCGAGTTGCCCTTCACAATATAGGAGATGAACCTGTCATACACGAACTTGGTGGCGTCGACGGTGATATGCTTCTTCACGCCGAGCGAATAGGCCCGCGTTTCTATCCGTTTCAGCTCCTCTTTCGAGAATCCGCCCGTATCGACCGTGACCGATATCACGTCGTATCCGAGCTCCTCCTTGAGATAGACCACGCAGAAGGAGGTATCGAGACCGCCGGAGAATGCAAGCACCGCTTTTTTCATTTCACGCCCCTGTTAAACGATCGAAGATCGCAGCCCGCCGTTCGAAGATCCGGCATTTTGCGCATCGAAACCGCTTCGAACGGACGGATCGTTACTGTCGATGGAATAAACAAATAAATTACCTCCCCCCGCCGTTGTCAAGTGATTTCATCGCCCGTCAGCGAGCCTGCGTCCGACCGAGCAGTCCGGCGAGCACCGAGTCGTCCATCGTAACGATCTTCGTCTTGTTGTTGAAGTATTCGACGTGCCCGGCTCCCGCCCCCTTCTTTTTTTTCACGCACTTGCAGAAAGTGTAAACGACGGGGCCGCTTTTTTGGTCGCGGAATCTGCTGAAGTGCAGAGCGAGCATGCAGGCGTCGCGCACGTCGTTTTCGGTGAACCCGCCTTTCTTCTCGTACCGGAGCAGCACATGGCTCCCGGAAACACCTTCCGCGTGAAACCAGAGGTCGTTCCCGCGCGCCACCCGCCTGACGAGCTCGTCGTTCTCGGACGCGTTCCGCCCGACGAACACCCGCTTGCCCGAGGAGGTAAAAAAAACGAGGTGCGGCTTCTTTTCCTCTTCCGGCTGCTTTTTTTTCTTCCCCCCGCCGGTAAGGGCCTTTTCGAGCCTCCCTAAAAGTCCCCGGCCGAGCGCTTCGAGCTCCGGGGCGGATAAAAGAAGCGATGGAGGCCGGTCGAGGCCGACGAGATCGCCGCCTGTGATCCTCTTCTTCAGCGCCGAGATACGAAAAAGCGCATTCTTCTCGTTCTCTACCCGTTCTGAAGACCCACCCTTTCTCCGCTTCATCTTCCGGTAGCGGGCGAAATAGCGCTCCATGTTCTGTCGCGCGGTCATACGCGGGTCGAGCGGCACCGTTTCGGTTTTTCCCTCGAAGTCCCGAAGCGAAACGGCGCTCGCGCCGGGCGGCACCCGTTCGAGGTTGTACTTGAGAAGCTCTCCCCACCATTTGTACCGCTCGCCCTGCTGTGCCTCCCTGTCCTCTTGTGAAAGCTTCAAAAGAAGCCGCTTTTTCTTTTTCTCCTCGGTATTCAGCGTTTTCAAAGCTGCGGCGACAAGCCCGCCGTTTCGTTCCGAGAAAAAGCGTGCGGAAAGCATATCGCTTACCGGTGTGTTCCGCGTTTTCGGTGCGCGCGGGCCGTTGGAGGCCGCCTGATACCGGACCGCCTCGTCAATACGACCGAAAAGAGACGCGATCGCGCGCCCTTCTTTGTCCGCGAGCGCTATGTCCGAAACGCCGAAATCGACGAAGAGCTGCAACTCTTCCTCTCCCCGGCAGGTGAACACGACCCCCTGCCCGAAGCAAAAAACATCCGTGATCTTGCATGCTTTGAGAATCCTGCTCATATGAGCCGTCTTTGCGGACGAGTAGAGATACTCGGGCCGTACCGTTTCGGTGAAAAGAAACACTCCAGGCGACCGCTTCGATACGCAGGCGACGACCGTGTGCCGCCCGTTCCGATACACGGACATGACGAGGGTACGCTCGTCGAGGTTTTCGAGCCTTTCGATCCGGCCGCTTTTAAGAAGAGGCGAAAGCTCGGAGACCGCTTCCTCCGTCTTTTGCAGGCCTTCGGGACCTTTGATTGTCATTTATTTAACCATTGACGCGGGTTTTTAATAATATAATAATAAACCATCAAAAAGGAGAAGAATACGGCCCCCAAAGAGGCCGCACCCCGCCCATGCACGTATGCGGCAGGTTTCACTAAAAATACGGCAGGCCGAAGACGAGTGAAGATAATGAGACTGAAAATAAGGCCAGCGGGGTATCATACCGCAGGAGGTGGAAACGATGCGTGAAATCTTAAGACATACGCCAGGAAAGATCTTCGTCGGAATCCTCTTTCTTTCCGTCGTGGGCATGCTCTTCGTGACCCGCTACTTCACCGCGAAGATCCTCGTGTTCGGCTGGATGACCCTTCCGCTCTTCGCCGGACTGGTCATGACCCTGGTCTGGCTCGTTGCGTACCTGATCTACTTCTTTAAATACTGGCCCTACCGGTAGGAAAAAAGGAGGAACGACATGACAATTCTTATTCTCGCCCTTTTCGGTCTGGCTATTTTAGGCATGGCCGCCTACGGCTACAAGGTTTCAGCCAAGACCGCGGAGGACTACATGCTCGCAGGGAGAACGATCGGCGTTGTGGTGATGTTTTTCTTCGTGCTCTTTGCGGTATCTTCATCCTGGACGTTTTACGGCTACCCGGGGTTTTTATACCTGCACGGACCCTCATACATCTATTTTGTCTGGGGATCGGTCGCCGGATTCGCCGCCCTGTACATGTTTCTCGGGCCCCGCCTCTGGGCCATTGCGAGGCTGAACCGGTTTCTCTCCCCCGTCGAGGTACTGGCGGAACGGTACGAATCGCCGTTCTTACGGGTACTGCTCTCCCTCATGCTCCTCGTATTCATCGTCCCGTACGTCGGCATACAGCCTTTGGGAGTGGGATTAGGGTTCAAGACGCTCACCGGGATGCCCATCATAGTCGGGGCCGCGTACACCGTAGTCCTTCTCGTGATACTCGTCATACTCGGCGGAATGCGCATCGTCGCGTGGGTGAACATATTCTTGGGAAGCGTGTACGCATCGGCTCTCTTGGGATCGCTGATCTGGGCCTTCAACAGGCTCATTCCGGGGGGGCTGAAGGCGGCGGCACAGACACTCATGGTGCAGAACCCGGAGATGCTCTCCGCACCGGGACCCTTGGGCTATTTCACACCGGTTGTGATCGGCGGCACGATGGTCGTCGGGCTCATGGCCTTCTCCTGGCCGCATATCGTCATCGGCGTTATGACCGCGCGCGACAAGGTCCTCTTCAAATGGTTTCCCATACTCATATTCATATTCGGCGGGGTGTTCTTCTACACCCTCCCGTTCATCTGGGGCTCTCTCGTTGCTCCGGTGGTGATGCCCGGCGTCACCGGAAAGGAGGCGGCCGATTCGATCGTACAAACCATAATAACGCAGAAGCTGCCGAGCTGGTTCTCCGTATACGTCCTCATGGGGGTGATAGCGGCCGCTGTCTCCACCGCCGCGGTGCAGCTTCTCACCTCCAGTATCATCATCGCCCGCGACCTCATCCAGGGCTTCTTCAAGCCGGAAGCGGAAGACTCCAAGATCGTAAAGTGGGCGCGTTGGTCGGTCGTGGGCATCACCATCATCAGCCTCGTCGTTTCCCTTCGGTATACCAAGGCCATGGCCCTCTACCTCACGGAGGTCACCATACCGGGGTTTGCGCAGTGGGGGCCCGCGCTTGTGGGAGGAATCTTATGGAAGCGCGGCACAAAGCAGGGGGCGATCGTCGGCACCCTGGCCGGGCTCATATACCTCGTGGCGGGGCTCCTTTACAAACCGCTCTTTTTCGGGATGCACCCCGTGATGCCGACGATCATCGTCAATATGATACTGTATATCGTTGTGAGCCTTTTCACCGAACGGCCGTCGGAGGAGATCAAGGCGAAGTTCTTCGACGAGGTGGAAGAATTCCTGGAGGCCGATTAAGAATATGGCGGACAAATGGAGACTCATCTACAACCCCGAGGGCGACGCCGCGGACATACTGGCGTACCCGTCGGCTCTCGTGGAGGGAAGGCTCGCGGGCAAGTACCTTCTCTCGCGGGAGAAGATACCGGATACCGTGGTCGTGCAGGGCGTTAATAAAAAAGGTATCCTCGCGGGTGCGGACGTGCGGGTGGACAAGCAGTCGGCGAAGGATCACGACATCGACGTCGCTTCCTATCCACGGAGCGGACGGGGCGGCGCGAAGCAGACGGATACCGTCTCGCTCAAGGAGCTTATGATCAAATCGTCGAGCAAGTTCTCAGCCGAGGAGGTGGACCTTTCCGATACCGCGCTTCTGCTCTACACTTCAGGCACGACGGGCAGCCCCAAGGGCGTCATGCTCACGCACGAAAACTTCCTCGGTGAGTTCGAATTGGTCGAGGTGATTTTCCCCCTCTACCCGGAGGACCGGATCGTGGGCGTGCTGCCTTTGTACCACGTGTACGCGATGGCGAATGTTTTGACCCCCGCGGTCTATTTCGGCTGCACCCTGAGCCTGATCCCCCAGTACAGCCCCACCGAGCTTCTGAAGAACATGGCCGAGGTACAGGCGACGGTGCTCATCGCGATACCGTCGATGTACATACACCTTCTGCAGATCTCGAAGTCGAGGAAGACATCGATCCCGAAATCACTGCGGAGCTGCATCTCCGGCGGAGCGCCCCTTCCGCTCACCACGATCAGGGAGTTCGAAGAGGTATTCCAGACCCAGCTCTCCGAGGGATACGGCCTTACCGAGACCACCTCCGCCGTCTGTCTCAATACCACCGGCGAGGGGTACAGGCCGGGTTCCATCGGCAAGCCTCCGCTGCAGATCGAGATAAAGATATTCGACGAGAACGACGTCGAGCTGGGGCCGAACGAAACCGGCGAGATCGTGATAAAGGGGGCCATGATAAGCAAGGGGTACTACAACAACCCGGAGGAGACCGCGGAGGCGATGAAGAACGGCTGGTTTCATACCGGCGATATGGGGTACAAAGACGAAGAAGGGTATATCTTCATCACTGACAGGAAGAAGGACATCATCATCAGGGGCGGGTTCAATATCTCCCCCCGCGAGGTCGAGGAGGTGCTGTTCACCCACCCGAAGGTTCATGACGCCGCCGTCATCGGCGTGCCGGACAAGAGCGGGCGCGAGACTGTGAAGGCTTTCATCGTGCTCGAGGAAAGCGAGACCGCGGACCCGAAGGAGATCGTCGAGTTCTGCAGGGAGCATCTCTCTCCATACAAGCTGCCGAAGTTCGTCGAGTTCCGGGAATCACTCCCGAAGTCGGCAACGGGGAAAGTGCTCAAGAAGGAGCTTCGAGACGGGTACAAGGACGAACGGCTTCTGGAAAAAAACGGAAAGTGAGGAGAAACCGGTGATCGAAAGAAAAAGCCTCGGCGAGACCATCGAGGACAGGGCGAAGATATACAAGAAGAAGGCAGCCCTCGTATTCGAGGGAAAAACGATCACCTTCGCGCAGCTCAACGAATCGGTGAACAAGCTCGCGAACGGGCTGCTGGGCTTGGGCGTGAAGAAAGGGGACAGGGTGGCCATCATGCTGCCGAATATCCCGGAGTTCGTGTACTCCTTCTACGCGCTCCAGAAGCTCGGCGCCGTCGCCGTTCCCTTCAATACGATGTACAAGGGCCGTGAGGTTATACACATACTGAACGACTCAGGCGCGAAGGCGATTATTGCGCTCACCAACTTCGCGCCGCTCTTGAACGAGATCAAGCCCGACGTGCCGACGCTCGAGCATATCATCCTCACGGGCGAGCGGACGCTCGTGTTCGTCCATCCGGAATCCACCGTTTCTCTGCAGATGGTGCACCAAAAGGGTTTCTTCAGCGATTCGGACACTGCGTACAGGCGGATCGGGGAGGTAATCCTGAAGGCTCTCGCGTGCTTCGGCGTGAAGGACGCCTGGTACAAGCACCGCGGCTCCGTGCGCGTCGGCGGAAAGAAGATCGCCACCTGCGTCATTTCGGAGGTCGAGGGCCTCGAGGTCGTGAACGTCCTCTGCTTCCTCGGGCCGCTCGTCACCGACGACTTCTTCAAGGTAATATGGGTTCCTCCCGAGGTGAAGGACAAGGTGCTCGAGCCGATCACGTCCGTCGAGGAGGTGACAGGGAAAAGGCCCGGCAAGGAGGAGTTCAAAGCCTGTGTTCTGTCCGCCTTTTCTGAAAAACTCGGCGTCGAGATAGAAGAGGGACCGCTGAAGCGCGACGAGCTCTTCGCCTACGAGAAGCAGCGTGCGCTTGCAAAGAAGACGTAATATTCCTTTCATTATCTTTTCTCTTTTAGTATCTTACCACCATACAGAAATTACGCGACAGGAGGACCCGTACATGAAGAAGGTAGCCGTCGGCTGCGACCCGAATGCAGCCGATATGAAAGAGCTTGTGAAACAAGAGCTCGCCGAGCTGGGATACGAGTGCGAGGATTACGGAAGCGACGATCCTATCTACGCGAACGTCGCATTCAAGGTTGCCGAGGCCGTTGCGAACGGTACGCACGACCGCGGAATCCTGATCTGCGGGACCGGAATCGGCATGTGCATCGCGGCGAACAAGGTGCCGGGCGCTTACGCGGCCCTATGCGCCGACTCCTACTCGACGGAACGGTCCAGAAAGAGCAACAACGCGAACATAATGACCATGGGTGCGCAGACCATAGGGCCGCAGCTCGCCAAGACGCTCGTCAAGGTCTGGATGGATGCCGAGTACACGCCCGGCGGACGCTCGGAACCTAAAATACAGCGTATCTACGAGTACGCGAAGGAGCACCGGACGTAAATACGGACGTATTGCTCCCGCATTTACGTATGTAGATCATAGGAGCGACTTTCAATGCTTACACCACAGGAACTGAAAACACTGCAGAAGACCGCCCTGCAGGTGAGGAAGAACGTGCTGAGGGAGATCAAGGCGGGCAAGATGGGACATATCGGCGGCGCGCTTTCCATAGTCGACATCGTCACCGCGCTGTATTTCAAAATAATGAATATCGACCCGAAAAAGCCTCTGATGCGCGACCGCGACCGGTTCGTGCTCTCGGCCGGCCACAAGTGTCTCGCCCTCTACGCCGTTTTGGCGGAGCGCGGTTTCTTCGACCATTCGGTTTTGGACACGTACGGTTCGCTCGGCTCGAAGCTGCCCGGTCATCCTGATATGCACAAGCTGCCCGGCGTCGAGTCCAACACCGGCGCCCTCGGCCACGGCCTTTCGATCGCGGGCGGCATGGCCATGGGGCTGAAGATGGACGGGCTCGGATCGAAGGTATACGTCATAATGGGAGACGGCGAGCTCGCGGAGGGCTCGAACTGGGAAGCCGCCGCGGCCTCGAGCCATCACAAGCTCGACAACATGCTCGTCTTCGTAGACCGGAATTCGCTGCAGATCTCCGGCCGCACGGTGGAGGTGATGAGCTATGAGCCGCTCGAAGAGCGGTGGCGGTCGTTCGGCTGGGGAACGAGGATCATAAACGGCCACGATATCGAGACAATAGTAAAAGCTGCGGAGGAGTTCCCGTTCGAAAAGGGAAAGCCGTCCGTGGTGATCGCCGATACGGTGAAATCGAAGGGCATCTCTTTTGCGGAAGACAGGGTGGATTTCCACTACTGGAAGGCGAAGGAGGAGGAGATACTGCAGGCGGAGCAGGAGTTTGCCGCGATAGACAGGAGGCTTGAGGAATGAGCGAGAGCAAGGACCCGAGAAAAACATTTGGCGAGGCGCTGGTCGAGGTCGGCGAAAAATACGGAACTGTCATTGCCATATCCGCCGACAGCTCGGGCGGGTCCGGTATGACCCCCTTCAAGGAGAAGTTTCCCGATCGCCACCTGGAGTTCGGCATCATGGAGCAGGGCGTCATAGGGTTCGCATCCGGTCTCGCGACGACCGGCAAGATTCCGTTCGTCGTGGCGATCGCGCCGTTCGTGACCGCGAGGCCGTTCGAGATGTTCAGAAACGACCTCGGCTATATGCGGCAGAACGTAAAGGTCGTGGGCCGTTGCGCAGGCATCTCCTATTCGGACCTCGGCCCCACGCACCAGTCCCTCGACGACGTCGCGCTCATACGTACGATTCCCGGCGTCACGGTGCTCAATCCCGCCGACCCGGTCGAGATAAAGAAGGTGGTGCACGCCGCCGCGGACATCACCGGCCCCTGCTACATTAAGATCGGCAAGGAGAAGATGCCGGTTCTCTTCGAGGAGAACTACCCGTTCGAGCTGGGAAAGGGATACCTTGTCAGGGACGGAAAAGACGTGACCCTCATCGGCACCGGTACGGTGTTCGCGAATGCGCACGCCGCGGCCGAGGCGCTCAAAAAAGAGGGCGTCGACGTGCGGCTCATCGACATCCACACACTGAAGCCCTTCGACTCCGGGATAGTGCTGAAGGCGGCGAAAGAGACCGGTACGATCGTCACCGTGGAAGAGCACTACCTCGCGGGCGGCCTGGGGAGCATCGTCTGCGAGACGCTCGCGCGTGAAGGCGTGTGCACGAAGGTGAAGATGATCGGTATCGACGACCAGTTCGCAAGCAACGGCCCGTACGACGACCTCCTCGGTCTCTACGGCCTTCTTCCCGATCAGATAAAAGAGACGGTGAAGGGGTTTCTGTAAAATGGGGACAGCGCCCTATTTTAAATATCCTCGTTTGTGCTGTTAAAATACGCGAAATCCAACTTTTACCGAAAGTTATACGATAAAAAAACAGGGACAGTCGCCGTATGTTTGATCATGTAAAATAGGCGCTGTCCCCATTTTAATACGACCACAAGAGGAAGGGCGGCCTTGGTGCCGCCTTTTTTTTCATACCGCGCCGGCCAGAAGAAAGGTGCCGAACAGAACCACGATAACGGCGCCTGTGATTTCAACGGAAAAAAGAGCGGTGCGCCTCACTCCTCTCTCCTCACCCGAACCGAATATCCCCTTTTTCGCGGTAATGACCGCACAGCAGGTCACCGAAATGGTAAGGGCCATGCCGAGCGACATCACGAAGGCGAGCAACACGCCGTACCCTATGATATCCATGCTCATCGAAAAAAGCAGTATGAGCACCGCGCCGGGACAGGGCACGATTCCGACTGCGAGGGCGATTAAAAGTATGCTTCTGTCGCGGGGGAGGCTCTCTCGTTCGGACGGTACCTTTTTCAGTATCCTCCGCGCGAAGAGGAAGAGGCCGATTAGCACGATCGCACCCGCGCTTATGATCTTCACGACCCTCGAATAGTGCTCCATCGACACGCCGATGCCCTTCTTCAATATGAAGTAGAGAACGAGGACCACGGACACGGCCGACACGGCGTGTATCAGCGCAATGACGGACCCCAGGATTATTCCGTTTTTCACGGTCGCCCGCCTGGTAAGGAAATAGGAACCGGAAACCGTCTTCCCGTGCCCCGGACCGAGCGCGTGAACGACCCCGTACGCGAACACGAGCGCAAACAGCATGAAGGCCGCACGCGGGTTCTCTTTTGTCTTGATCTCTTTACCGAGCGAGGTCATCCGCTCGTTCAGATTCCGCTGCAGCAGGCCGATCTTCCGCATGAACCGTTTCACGAACAGGGGGTAGTTCAGCCCCCGTTTCGATTTCTCGACCGCCGTTCCGCCCATAAAAGGGTTGTCGCCGAGCGCCGCGGCGGCGACGCACAAAAGCAGCACGATAAAAACCGGCAGAATGATAAGGCGCCTTCTATCCATCGTTTCTCCTGACCGAGAGCCGAAGCACCTGCGGGGAAACCTGCCCGAAGTAGTAGGTTATGCGTTCATCCCTTGCGATTACCGCTTCAATACCGTACCCTTTCTCACCCTCGAAGGCAGCCGGTTCTTCCTCGGCGAACCCGACGTCGCAGTAGTAGCTGTCGTCGTAGATCCAGACCTTTATAACCATCCCGGTATCGTCGATACCGATCCTGCACGGTACGAAAAACCGGTACACCAGCGTATCACCCCTGATGGAGGCGGAGAAGTCTCGAATTTTTTTTCCCGTATACTCCCCACCCTTCCAGGAGACATAGGTGAAATAGTGAAAATTCTTCAAATTGGAGAACGCGTTCTTTTCGATGTTCGCTATCTCGGCGGGGCTGAAGGAGAAATCATAATCTTCGTCGAAGTCCTGGATTATCATCGCGCTGAACATCTCGTCGAACTCCCACTCGATCCAGAAACCCGTAACGCCCTCCGAGTCGAGCACCACCGTGACCCTCGTGTCTAAAAAGACGTGGGGATGGGCCTTTAGCTCTCCTCGCGTAAGAAGGAAGAAAGGCAGTAATAAAAGTAATAAGAAACGTTTCATACTCCTTCCCTTTATCAAGGGGGCGGATGAAAAGATATCCGGCGGATAAAAAAATATCCGGTGGATTACGCAACATCCGTATGATAATAAGTCCGACGACCTGTTAAATCAAATTTTCCGTCTAAAGATGAAACAAGGCCGGATCGCCGCTTTATTTGGGCCGGTACATCGATTCCGTACCAATCAAGGGGGAGTATTATTTATGATTATAGAACACCCTGCACACGGTCCGGGGCATACGATTAAGCGGATACATATACGCCTGAAAACGACCGTGCTCAGGGTAATTAACGGTGGATCCTTCGCGTTATCTGCCGAGCTCCCGGTAGAGATCGGGCCGCCGGTCCCGGTAGAACGCGAGCTTCTTTTTCGTCTCCCTGATCGCTTCTATGTTGATATCCGCGGTGATGACGCAGTCTCCCGAGTCCCTGCATTTTGCGACGATCCCGCCCTTGTGGTCCGCAATGAAGCTCGATCCCAAAAACTCTGCCCCGTCTTCCGTTCCCGATCTGTTCGCGCAGGCGACTGCGAAGCAGTTCGAGAACGCGTGCGCCTGCATCTCGAAGTACCAGGGACCCGCCGCTTTTTTCGGCGTTGCAGAGCTGACGCAGAGGAGATCAACCTCCTTGAGGCCGTAGAGCCTCGCACTCTCCGGGAAATGGCGGTCGTAGCAGAGCATCACGGCGATGCGGACCCCCGCAACGTCGAAAACCTGGTGGCCGCGGTCGCCTTTGTGAAAGTAGTACGGCTCGTGGATATCCGGAATCGTCGGCACGTGCAGCTTGCGGTAGGTCCCGACCACTCCCCGCTCCGGATCGACCACCGCAGCGGAGCAGAAGTAGCGGTCCTTGCTCTTCTCGAAGATCGGCGCCACGACCGTAGTTCCGCTTCCTTTGACCTTTTCGGCGATCTTCTCCGTCGTGACGCCGGGTATCTCTTCCGCGAGGCCGAAAAATTCCTTGTTCTCGTACTGGGGGAAATACAGGGTGTTGAAAAGCTCCTGAAGCACGATGAGATCCGGTTTCCCCTTCAAGGCCTTTTCTATAAGCTCGAGGCCCCTGTCCAAGACGACCTCTTTGCCTTTCGTTTCGAACTGTATCACGGAAACGATCATGGTTCCTCCTTTTCGTATACCTTGACAAGCCGTTCTTTCAGGGGAGCCTCGGTGAAATACAGCCACCCCTCCACCGGCCGTTTTGAAAAGATATTCTCGAACGCCCTGCAGTACGAGGAAACCTGTCCCCTATATACTCTAACAAGCTCGCCTAAGTCGCCGCCTTCTTTCGGCTCGTCCGTCTTGAAGTCGATGATCGATATTATATCACCGATATACGCCCTGTCTACCCTTCCAAGAAGGTTTTTATACTTCGAAGAAAGCGTCTCTATTTCGGAAGCGGCCTCATCGGAAAAGTAGCGGGCGAGCCTCTTATCGTCGACGGTGTTGAACAGGGCTCGCTTCGCACCCGCTTCCGCCGTCATGCGCTCACGCTTCGTATAGGGGATGCCGACGAGCGCCATCGCCCGGTCGACGAGCCTTTCGATCTCGTCCGCAGAGGGAAGCGTTTTCGACATCTCGATCGCCTTATGGAAGAGAAGGCCCTTCAAGAGACCCGCCCTCCTCTTCCGCAGGTCGGCCGCGACCGCATACGGCTCGTCAGACACGAGCTCGTGCTTCCCGGTCCCTGCTTCAAACGGCCGCTTTTCGTATGACCGCTCGGTGTGCTCGGCTTTTTCCGTGCTCGGTACGACCCTCCCCAGCGTTTTCCCGTACACCCCCCCCTCTTTCTTATACCCCGGATCGAATGCAGTAAGGAAGACATCCCCGATCGTCTCACCGCGTGCAAGAAGCGGGAGTACGACGAGGTTCTCGCGCGCCCTGGTGAGCGCGACATACAACCCGTTGAGCTCGTCGATCCTGTACTCCAAATCGTTTTGCCTGATCATTCCCTCCATGCCGAGGTACGCGGCGTATGTAGAGCCGGCAATCCCCACCGCATCCACCTTTCCCTTTTCATTCCGGGTATACAAAAGAGAGTTGTCGAGCCTGAACCTGAAAGGCTTGGAAAGATACGGCAGTATGACGGTGTGGTATTCGAGCCCCTTGGCCTTGTGTATCGTCTGGACGACGATCCCCCGTCCAGCCCCGGATTTTATGGGGAGGTTCAGCCCGCTCTCTTCGAGCCAGCCTAAGAAACGCTCGAGCGTCGGTATCTCCCTCCCGTTCTCGAAGCTCACCGCCGTTTCCAAAAGATCCAAGAGGGCTTCCCGGTGGTGAGGATACGCATCAAGGGCGCAGAGCTCGTCGTAGATGCGCCACACGACCTCGGACGGAAGCAAATAGCGCGATCCTTCGATGATCCCGCCCAACTTTTTATCGAGGCTCGGGTCGTACCTTTTCAGGCCGTCTTTTCCCATGACACCGATATGCCCGAGCTTTTCATATGAAAAACCCGCCATACGGGACCGGAGGAAGCCACAGAACAGCACCGGCTCGTCGGGCCGCACACAGAGCTTCAACAGATTCACGACGTCCAAGACGGCGGGGTCCAAAAGAAGCGGACTCCTTCCGGACGTCCTGTACGGAATGCGGTGTGAAAATAACAGCGACTCGACCTCTTCCGCCTCCGAATTTCTCCGGCATAAGACCGCGATGTCGCTCAATGACACGCCCTGTTTCTCGAGCCCGCGTACGGTATCGACGAGCCCGTCGAAAAGCGCCTCTTTTTTTTCGTACCGTTTTACCGAAAGAAACCCCCGGTCGCGTTCTCTTCGTCCCGGCGGAAGAAGCTGTGTTTTATAGCCGTATTCCGAGAAGACCTCCTTCGATATTCTTTCGAAGACGCCGTTCACCGTCCCGAGTAAAAGCCCGTTCTGCCTGAAGTTGTACTCGAGACTTCTCTCCGGGATGCCGAGGGTTTTTCTCACCTCCCCGAACAGCCACGGCTCCCCTCCCCTGAACCGGTATATGGACTGCTTGACGTCCCCGACGTAGAAAATATTTCCGCCCTCAAGAAGCGCCCTGCGCACGACCTCTTTCAGGACCTCCCACTGCGATTCGGATGTATCCTGGAACTCGTCGATAAGGACGTAGCGTATCCTGGAGTCGAGCCTGAAGTCCAGATACCCGTAATCCGAGAGGGCCTGAAGAAGGCGGAGCGAGACAAGCTCGATATCGTCGAAATCGATGACATGCCTCTTTTTCTTCCTCTCTTCGTAGAACAGCTGCACGCGCCGGAAGATCTCGAACCAGGTATCGATGTAGTATTCCATCTCGGACGCGACGTATCTTCGGATATCCTCCCTCACCGCTTCGAAGGCCTTCCGGAAAGCCGGAGGATCCTCTTTTTCCGTGCCGTCGAAAAACGGCTTGAGGTATCTGATGGGCCCTTCCTGTTCCGCCCGCCTGAATGCCGGCATTTTATAGAGGGCCTTCGGGTTTCTTTTTTCGAGGAATTCATCGAGGTCCCGCACGAAGGAGCCGAGGTTTTTGTTCTCCCCGTGCCCCTCCATATGGGAGACTGCGGCCTCCGCGAGAAGCCGCACGCGCTGCATGGTCTCCCGAGACCACAGTTTCTTCTTGCACGCGGCATATTCGTAAACAACGCCTGCGCTTCGCTTCGCCTCCCCCCCCACCATCTCCCCGAGAACGTAGCGTTTCGCCGCGATTTTCGCGTGGATGTCGAGGAGCACGGCTTCCGTCTTCGCCCTTCCCTCCCGGTAGACCCGTATGAAGTCGAGGATGCGGTCGAAGAGGTGGCTATCGGCCGCTATCAGGCGGTAGAAATCCTCGAGGGACTCGGACAGCAGTTTTTCCTTCTCCCGTTCGTCGATGATCGAAAGGTCGAGCATGTACCCCGTCTCTTTCGGGAAGGCAAATATCATCCTGCCGAGAAAGCTGTGAATGGTCGAGACGCGAAGAAAGCCGAACTGTCCGACGAGATCGTAGCGCAGCTTTCTCGCCCTGCGTTTGAGCGTTTCCCCGTCCGTTTTCAAAAGCCCGGTGTAGATGGCGGTCTCCTCGGGACTTCCGTTCTCCAGCGCGTCGAGGCGTTTGAAAAGGCCGTCTCGTATCTCGTTCGCCGCGAGGTTGGTGAAGGTAATGGCGAGGATCTCGCCGCACGACCGCCCGGACAAAAGCATGGCCAAGAGCCTCGTGGTAAGGGCGAAGGTCTTGCCGGATCCTGCGGACGCCGAAAGCGCGAACGATTCTTCCGGATTATACACCGACAGTGGATCCGGTCCTTCTGAAATCATGTCGTCTCGCTCGTATCCGTCGCTCATGCGTCGTATACCCTGCATATCGTATAGTAGGGGCAGTACGTGCAACAGGCCATATCCGCTGCAAGAGAAAGCCCCTCTTTCTTCTCGAACCGCTCTAAAAACCCCACGAGGTGCGTTTCGAAACCGTCGACGTACGCCTTCGCCTCCTCCCCCTTCACGAGAATCACGACGTCTTTATTTTTGGAGAGGTCGTAGTAGCCGAGGCCGCCCATGCGGCGGTCGGGAAAGGTTTTCAAGAACAAAAGCCCGTAGAATCCGAGCTGCGCCTCCATGTAGTCTTTCTCGGGCATATGGTCCTTTTTATCGGGCACTCTCCCGGTCTTGTAGTCGAGAATCGTATACCCCCCGTCAATAGAGCGGTCGATCCTGTCTATCCTTCCCGTGAGATTGAAGCCGCCGACGGTGGCCGTAAAGTCGCGCTCGAGCAGGTCACCGCACACGGCGGTTCCCTCCCGAAACCGCTCGTAGTCTTTCATGAGGGAATCTTTCAGGTTTTCGAGCAGTATCCTTCTTGCGAAGACCTCCTCGCGCGTGCCGAAGAGGCCGTCCGTGAATTCCGCGTTAAATCGCTGAACTATCGATCGCTCGAATTCTTCTCTTTCGGGGAGATTTTCGAAGTCGAGACCGCCGTACAGGTCCCTGAGGAACTTGTGCACCAAAAGTCCCACGAAGTCCATCTCGATCTTTTTCGAAAGGACCTTCTCTCCCTCGATTTTCAGCGTCTTCGCAATGTAGTACTGCGTCTCGCACCGCTTCAGTCGGTGGATGTCGAGTCTGCTGTAGCTGCCCGGCCTCGTCGTAAGCCGCGGGGGCCCGTCGGAAGCAGGTCCCGCCGAAAAAGCCCTTTTCGGGACGGGGAGCGTGTGGGGAACCCCCCCGCCCTTTTCGGTGCTCAGGATGTGGCAGTACCTGCTCGGTATTTCGAACTCCCCGACCGAATCCCGTATCGGTATGAGGTGTGCGCGCTCCGATGCATCTAAAAGCCGTTTCAGATAGTAGAACTCGAGCTTCTCCCGGTCGGACCGTGTCAAAAGCCCGAGCGCTTTTTTCAGGTCTGAGGAGAAGACCATGTCGAAGTCGGGGGCCGTAGGGAAATACCCCTCGTTGAAGGTCGGCACGATGACGGTCCTGAAGGAAACCCCTCTCGTTTCGAGCAGGCCGACGATCTGAACCCCTTCCCCGACGGCCCCTTTCAGGGTATACCTCCTGCTTGCCGCGTACTGCAGGAAGATGTCGAAACACGATTCCGGTAGCGCCACCGCAAGCTCGTCTAGCTGCAGCACGCACTCGAGAAGCATGTCCCTGACGGTGTAGAACTCGAACGGCCGCTTCCCTCCGAGCGTTTCGAAGAGGGACAGAAGCCTTTTATACAGCGTATCGAAACCCTTCGCCGTGTACAGGTCCCGAAGGCGAGCGAGGACCTCACTGCTCTTCTCATCGAGAAGGCCGTCGGCAAGAGGTCTTGTGGAGAAGACCCTCCCTTTTATGATCCGCTCGTGCAGCTTTTTCCAATCCCTCAGTCCCGAAAGCTCGCAGAAGAACTCGGACCGTACGAGCTGGGTTAAAACTGCCGAGTCCATACCCGAGTCGAAGAAATCGCCGACGAGCCTGAGAAACACAAAGACCGGCGCCTTTCTCACTGCAACGCCTCGCGTGTAGTTCGCCGGTATCCCGAGCTTCCCGCACGACCGAAGGACCATCTCGCACACCTCAGGATCTATGTTGAGCACCGCGATTTCGTGCGGCTCTACGCCCCTGTCGCGCTCCTTTTCGATGAGCGATAAAACGAGCATGACGGTCTCGATCCTGGTGGACGTTTCGTGGAGAACGAGCCTTCCCGGGGTTTCCGACCCGTTCGCGGGCCTGCTTTTATAGGGATCATGCTCCGTGTCCTGGCCACGGTAGGTCAAGAGGTCCGAAAAGTCATATTCGTCCGTGTCCGGGCCACGGTAGGTCAAGAGGTCCGAAAAGTCATATTCGTCCGTGTCCTGGTAGATGACGTGCAGCTTGTCCTCCACAAGGCGGAAGACCCGGCGCTCGAAAGCGGTGAGAAGGAGCGGTGAGATGAATACCACGTCGTCGTACACGGAAAAAAAATCTCTAATATTCCTCTCTTTCACCTTTTCGAGGAGAAAACCGGTATCGAAGAGCCCGCGCTCCTGCTGAACCGTCCTATAGCTTTCATAAATCCGGCGGAATATTTCGAAGTGACGTACGAAGCCTTCATAGTACTCGGCACTTACCCCCCCGCCGAGGTCCGCCTCCATCCGGTTGATCTCTTCGAACGCGCCGAGCAGGCCCCGTGCGAGTCGCTGAAACGAGGAGAATCCGGAAAAAACGTCTTTTCCGAACAGCTCTTCGAACCCGCCGGTTCTCCCGCAGGCGTTGTACAGGAGGTTGAGCTTCTGCATTTCGTTCGCGAGCTCCCGCCCCTCATACCCGGCGAGGACCTGTGAGAGGTCGCCTATCTTCATCATAGCGGGGGATATTGCGTCTTCGGTACCGTATGTATCAAGAAGGGCTCGGGCCATATATGCCTTAAAACGCTCCGTCGGCGTGATTACGAGCGTCCTTTGCGGGTGAAGCTTATTTTTCTTAATATACACCGCAGCGAACCGGGACGGATCGCGAGTAAAGTCGAGGCGGACAAGTTTCACGGGCGGCCCTCCTCGAGGCGGGGGGCGACGAACCGATCGAGATACCCTTTTACCAGTCCGGCTGCGAGATCGAGCCACTCTTCGATAAGGCGCTTCAGGCTGTCCGGCGGATCCAGGACCGCCACTTCCTCCGGACCGAGAAGGTTTATACCGTGCTCCATCTTCCCCTTCAAGAATCCCCTCCACTCCCTGAAGACCCGGCAGGTAAGCCTCTTCGCCCTCTTCCAGAAGACTTTCAGATCTTTCTCCAAGGGTCCAATATCGATCCGTTTCGCCCGCCGTATCGCGTCGATGAGCCATTTTGTCCCGTGCCAGAGGTGGTAGCCGGTGTACCGCTCGAAGGAGTGGTGGTAATTGAACCCAACGGTAAAGATCCCGCCCATCCGCTTCCATGCCAGGAGTACCCTCAGGTAGAAGCCTTCGGTGCACGGCTTCTGGTGCAGCGGGGTGAGAAGGTCCTCGATGTAGTGGATCGCGCACGCGCTGAACCTGACACCCCAGTACCTGTCGCCTCCGTCGAATGCCCGTTCGGCGAGCCTCGTAAAGTGAATCGCCCTTTTGTGCGCCGCCCCGGCACGGATGCCGAAGAGGGCGAAGCGGAGGTGCCGGTACCCCTGGCTCCCGCCGGTGAGAAACTGGAACGGCGAAACCCGTATCGTTTCATCCATTCCCCAGTCAGGCTCCGCAGAGTAGAGGGCGATCGTCTCGTACAGGTCGGTCGTATTGCCGTTCGGGGAGTGGTACGTGACGAAATCGGCATAGTAGCGGTCCTCGTCTATCATCGGGTCGTCATGGGCTACGGACGGCCTCTTTCCCCCGCGCATTTCTATTTTCGCCTTCGGGTTGTATATGCTTTTGTCCCACTTCCCGTAACGGTACGGGGTTATCTCGAGCCTGACTTCGGGGAGAGTTTCCTTCGCGCAGAGGAAGGTGATCACGTCGTGGGCGATCATCTGATCTCGAACTCCTCGGTAATCGATATGATCTTCAAAGGCGGTGCAGGCAAAAGCTTGAGCATACGGTCGCGCCGAATCACCGCCTGCCGGGCGTTCTCCTGCAGCACGGCGTTCACGCCGCCGTAGATATTCACGATATAGAGGACCCCCTCGACCCCGGTAAATATCCCGCCGGCAACCGGCAGGTCGTTCGTGAAGCACACCACGGACAGCGTGATGAAGGTCGCGTTGACTAAAAGACTCTTGAATCCGTCCCACGCCCTGCCCGCATACAGGTGCCCCATCCCGGGAACGATGGAAAATATGCCGCCGAGAACAGGGCTTTTATCCCGCTGTTTTAACGCCTCCTCGAGCTCCGCCGCAATCTTTTCGGTGAGACCTTCTGAAAGGTAGCGAGAGTTTTGAAGCTCGCGCAGTGCCTGCTGCCACTGCATATCGTAGATCTCGAGTGCCACGGTCATCGCGTCCGTATAGCGACCCAGGTGTTCATCGGGCTCCCTGCATATCGTCGCGACGCGCTCCTTCTCCAGGTCGAACTCTAAGGGTTTTTTCAGCCGAAACAGAAGACTCAGCCGGTGAAACCCCGTCTCGCACAGGATACCGGAATAGCGCTCCTCCCACGGGCTTCCTGAAACCGCCCGCTCGAGCTCGCCGAGGAGTGAGAGCGCCTCGTCGTACTTCGACTCGTTCGCGTAGGAGAGCGCGAGCAGAAGCCCGGCGTGCGGCGTATGGCGGTCCTGCGGGTGACGGTATATATACCGCTCGAGCTCGAGTATCGAGAGTCCGTACCTGCCGCGCTCGAAGAGGTAAATCCCGTACCCGAGATCATCATCGTCGTTGATCTGCGCGCTCGCCTCCTGGGCGACCGCCTGCCATACGCATGAGGCGAACGCGATGAATACTATAATGATGAGCTTCTTTTTCATTCGTAGTAATCGGACGGTGCGAAGATGTAGTTGTGGTATACCGGGTCGCTGAAGCTTCCCCGCTCTTCCAGGTACTCGTACCGGCTCATGGATGCAGGGTCTTCCCTGTATACCATCCGGTCGACGATCATAACCGTTCCCCAAAAGAACCCGTACCGTGCCGCCGCCTGCCTATAGAAGTCGGAACAGGTCGGGTAGTAGAGGCACCTCGCTCCGTCGTGTGACGAGATGCGCTCCCGGTAGAACCGTATAACCTGTGCTAATGCGGATTCCTCCCTATCCGGTTCCGTCACGAGCACGTCGTACGCCGTCTCTTCAGCCGCAAGGGGAAACACGCCTGCGAACATGAAGAGGATGAGGGCTATCATCACCGGACGCATCATGGCAAAATGGTAGGGGGCGGAGAAATAAAAAGCAACAAATTTCCACATAAACGGGACATACGTACACTTTTTAAAACTTTTATAATATCAAAGTAAACAGGAACCGGGTCCATATTCAAGAACAATAAGATCGATCCTGCCCCGCCCGATTTTCACCCTTGTGTTTTACCGCGGTCGCCACTATAATTTCGTATCGATAAATACTATCTCCTGACAGGGGGTCTTTCATGGGACGTAATGATATGACAGCGAAAAACCTCCTCGGATTATACATCCTGCTCGCGTTTGCGATCTCATGGGTCTTATGGGCGTATCTTGTGATAACTTCCAAACCGGGGTCTTTTATGGAGGGAGGCCCTTCGCCTTCGTTTCTAGTGCTTGCCGTCCTCGGGGGCTTCGGACCGAGTGTGGCCGGCATGATCTGTGCTCGCATTATAAATGGAAAAGGCGGGGCCGGGCGGCTTCTTTCCTCGCTGATACTATGGCGCTTCAAAGCCGTCTGGTACGTCATCTCACTGCTTCTCGTTCCCTGCCTCCACTTGCTGCGGTTTGTGATCTTTGCGGCGGCGGGAAAATCGCTTTCTCTGGACGGCGTTTCGGGCCGCCTCGCCCTCGGGCTCATGTGGCCTGTCTTCGCAAGCCTCGGCGAGGAGTTCGGCTGGCGCCAAACGGCCCTGCCCGAAGCGCAATCCCGGTTCGGCCCTGTTTCCGCTTCACTGCTCGTGGGGTTTCTCTGGGGAATGTGGCACCTGCCCACTGACTACATCGGGGCAGGCCATTACGGCATTATATTCATCCCCTATTTTATTCTCGTGGGGCCTTTGCTCCTCATGCCGTATTCCATTCTGATGACGTGGGTCTATAACAGGACGAAGGGGAGCATGCCGCTGATTTTTCTGTTCCATTACAGCATCACCTTCAGCGCGATCGTACTTTCAGCTCAGTCGATGTCAATAAAGGAGAGCTTTTCCGATGCCGTGTTATCCGCAGGGCTGGCCTGGATTGCAGCCGCTTTTGTGCTGATCGGTACAAAAGGGACGCTGGGCGAAACAGAAAACGGCCATGGCTCGAAACGATACTAAATATGGAAACAACCTCGTATCCCGGCGCTGCCTGAATTTAGAGGGATGGAGGAAACGTTACCGTAAGAGTCGTACCCGTCTCTTCTGAGGTCTCGAAGCCGATTTTGCCGCTGAGGGTCTCGGTTATCAGCCGCGCGATATACGTGCCGAGACCGGTGCCGCCTTTCTTGCCGTAGGTACAGAACTTGTCGAAAAAACGCCCTCGAATTTCTTCCGCGATAGCACCGTCGTTTGTAACCCTGACGACGGGACGTTTCACCCCTTCGAAAAATACCTTTACGGGCCTACCGTCGGGCGACGCCTCCACCGCGTTTTTCAAAAGATTCACAAACAGGGAATAGAAGAGAAACTCTTCTCCGGTGATGCGGAACGATTCGCCGCCTGATACCGGCTTGTCCCGCAGAAACAGCGTGACCGGTATGTGCTTGCCGTCGGTGATCGGCTTGATCTCCCTAAGTATCTTCTCGAACACCTCCACCATATTCACCGGGACGGGATCTATATGATATATGCCCCGCTCCATCTTTATAATGTCGAGAGATCGGTTTATCAAATCGAGCATTCTGTAGCCCGCCTCCTCGATCAACAGCAGGAGGTCTTTCTGCCGTTCGGTTACCCCGTTCCTCTCGATAATCATTCTGGGAATGGATATCATGGCGGAAAGCGGGTTCTTCAAATCGTGGCGGTTTATCTGCTCGATCTCCTCCTGGAGCCTTGCATTCTCCCTCAAGACCTCGTTCTGATGCTCGAGCTCCTGGGAGTACCGTTTCAGATTGAGATGTGTTCGTACCCGTGCGCGAACGATAGACGGGCTCACCGGCTTGGTGATATAGTCCACTCCTCCGGCCTCGAACCCCATTGCCTCGTCTTCGACCTCGCCCCTGGAGGTGACGAAGATCACCGGTATTTTTCTTGTGGATTCTTTCTCCTGCAGCCTCCTGCACACATCATAGCCGTCCATGCCGGGCATCATGACGTCGAGCAGGACGATATCAGGCGGTTGTTCCCCGGCGACTTCGAGCGCCCGTTCTCCGTCGAGCGCGACGCTCACCTCGTACTCGTCGCCCAGGATTCCCATGAGTATGTCGATATTGGTCTCATTGTCATCCACTACAAGGACCGACGCCTTTTTTTTCATACCCGTTATCCGCCCCCCCTCTCCAGCCTGCCTTTCATCGATTCCAGTACACCCAGCGCCTCCCCGAACTTATACCCTTTAACATACCGTACCAGCTTTCGTAGATCTTTCACGTACTCTTCCGGCCACAAAAACGCTTCTATCTCCTCGATGAGCGGCACGCACCCTTTCGGCTGGCTTTTTCTGATATGCAGCTCGAGTCGCAATAAAATCGCAAGAAGAATCTTCGGGCTCCCACTCCCTCTAGATTCCGTATCTTCTCGATGCTTCCCGTCACCCGTCGATTCGAGAAGAGTAATCGACCGCACCACCATATCGAGTTCTTTCTTATAATTTTCGATCACTCTGTCCCCATTTTCAACTCTTTTTTCTCTGAGCGCGTCATCCAGCGTCGATGCGGCACGATACAGCCCTTCGGCCCCGATATTGCCCGCGACACCCTTTATCGTATGCGCCAAATATCGGGCGGTATGTAGGTCCTCCTCTTCGATTGCATTCTCGATGCTGCGTCCGCTTTCGGAAAAATCCCTTTTAAACTTCAAAAGGAGGTCTTTGTACACGACGGCGTTGCCCCCGACCCGTGCGAGGCCTTTATGATCGTCTATTCCCGTCAGGGTGACGGGAAACGGCGCGTTTTCCTCTTTGGGGGCGGCTTTTTTTTCTTTCGGTGAGGTTTCTGTTCGGATCATCCGGGGAGAAATCCATCGAACGAGCGTAGAGAAGAACTCGGTCGGATCTATCGGTTTCGTTATATGATCGTTCATTCCCGCCTCGAGGCTCTTTTCACGGTCCTGCTCAATCGCGTGGGCGGTCATGGCGATAATGGGTACCGTATCCGCGCCTTTTTTCCCGCTCGATCGTATTCTTTTTGTTGCCTCGAGCCCGTCCATCTCCGGCATCTGGATATCCATCAACACCGCGTCGTACGAGCCGCTCAGCGCTTTCTCGACCGCCTCGTTCCCGTTTTGTGCGATAGCCACCTCGAGCCCCACTCCCTGAAGAAGCTCTTTCGCCACCTGCTGATTGATCTCGTTGTCCTCCGCGAGGAGGATCCTCGCACCCCTGATCCGCCGTACCGCCTCGATATAACCCTCCTTTTTAATAACCGACCTCACCGCCTCAGGAGCCCCTTTGCCGAGCAGCCCCATAATAAGGTTGAAAAGCGCAGACCGGCTTACCGGTTTGGTTAAAAAGAGATCGAGCTTCGCTTCTTCCGCCTGTTGCAGCACCTCTTCTCGACCGTATGCGGTAACCATGATAATGGTGGGAACTTTAAAAATCCCCCTGTCCTGTTTGATGAGCATGGACGCCTCGACGCCGTTCATGCCGGGCATATTCCAGTCCATGAGCACAAGATCGAACGGCTCTTCGTGGGGCATGTTTCTCATGACATCGAGCGCTTCTTCACCGGATTCCGCGAGGGAAACGTCGAGTCCGAACGACTCGAGCGTTCCTTTCAAAACATACAGAGATGTCTTGTTATCGTCGACGACGAGAGCCTTTATACCCTCAAGCTCCCTGGAAAGAACGCTGCGCCGTTTCTTCTTTGTATGAAGCCCGAACTTTGCGGTAAAGAAAAACGTGCTCCCCTTCCCGTATTCGCTTTCGACCCCTATCTCTCCGTCGAACATCCGAACGAGGCGCTTTGATATCGTCAGCCCGAGGCCGGTGCCCCCGTACTTTCGTGTGATTGACCCGTCTGCCTGAGAAAAAGGCTTGAAAAGCATCGTCATCTGTTCCTCTTTCAGCCCTATGCCTGTATCGCTGACCGAGAATTTCAATGTCGCCGTTTTTTCCGTTTTTTCAACAAGCGCTACCTTAACCACAATCTCTCCGCGCTCGGTGAACTTGATTGCGTTGCTTGCGAGGTTTAAAAGGACCTGGCCGAGCCGCAGGGGATCGCCGACGAGGGACAGGGGAACGTCGGGCTGTATATCGAAGAGGAACTCGAGATCCTTTTTATCGATTCTCATCTCGACGAGACTTGTCAGGTTGTCCAGGACGTCGTCGAGATAAAAGTCCACCGACTCGATCTCGATCTTCCCCGCTTCTATCTTGGAAAAATCGAGTATGTCGTTGATAAGCCCGAGAAGAGAACGCGCCGAAAGATCGATCTTCGAAAGATAGTCCCGCTGCTTCGACGTCAGCTCCGTCTGCAGCGCGAGGTGGGTCATTCCCATGATGGCGTTCATCGGTGTCCGTATCTCGTGGCTCATGTTTGCGAGAAACTCGCTCTTGGCCTGATTGGCCTTCTCGGCGGCCTTTTTCGCTTTCTTAAGCTCGATCCCGTCCTGTGCGCCCGTAATCGCCTTACCGAGAGTATTGGCGAATGCAAGAAAGATCGTCTTCTCGCTTTCCGACCAGCCTGTGGACTCCTTCAGGTTGTCGAAACCGGTAAATCCCCATAAACTGTCCCGTACGAAGATCGGCGCTGCGATCATCGACTCCACCCTTCTCGATTCAAGCGCCTCCCGTTCCGTATTCGGGAATTCGCCTATTCTACCGGAGATGAGCTCCCGATTGGAAAACGTATCGTACCAGCGTGTAAAGGTACCGTCATACGGAATATTCCGCTGCTCGGGGTTGTCGATAATCTGGGTGTCGGAATCGGAACTCCACTGGAATATCTGGCTCATCGCGTGTCTTCCGTCGCCGGTTGTATGGTTCTTATAAATATACGACCGGTCCACGTCGATCTTTTCGCCGAATATCCTGATTGCATTCTGCATTGCGGTTCCCACATCCCTGTTCACGATCAGCTCTGTCACCGCCTCCGCCGTTCCTTCCATGAACCTGTCGTGGAGGATGAGCTCTTTTTGCGCCCTCTTTCGCTCCGTGATGTTTTCGTATGTGGCGACGAAATGAGTGATCTCTTCATCATCGCTGTAGATCGGCGATACCGACATGCTCGCCCAGTATACCTCGTTGTTCTTCCTCCGGTTCAGAACCTCTCCTCTCCATATAGCGCCTTTGGATGTTGTATCCCACACTTCGTCGAAAAAGGACCTCTCGTATTCGTCCGACACGAAGAGCTCGGGGCTTTTTCCGATAATATCCGAGGATGAATATCCGCTTTCAGCGATGAACTGCGGATTGAAATACTCTATTTTCCCCTCTCTATCCGTTATCATGACCGATATGGGACTCTGTTCGACGGCCTGGGTCAACTTGCTCAGCTCGCTGGTCCTCTCCTGAACGAGCTCCTCGAGATGATCACGGTGTTTTTTAAGCTCTTTTTCCGCCTTTTTAATCGAGACGATCATTCCATTGAAGGTCCGTGCCAGATGTCCTATCTCATCGCCGGTATCGAGCATGATACGGTGATCGAGATTGCCGGAGCGCGTAATGAGGTCCGCGCCTTCGTCGAGCCGTGTAATAGGCTTTATGATAAAACGGTCGACCCCGAAAAGCGTGAGGCCGCTGAGCAGACCGAGAGCCAAAAACAAGACAAGGGAGACTCTGAACACCGCCGCATTATCCGCTCTTTCGATATTCTTTTTAGGAATGACGGCCGCTATCTTCCAGCCGAGAGCCGGGGAGGTATAAAAGAATGCATACGAAAGCACCGAATTCTCCTCGAACAGGGAATACCCCTCATTCCTCTCCATGAGGTCGTGGTATAGCCGTTCATTATACGTCTTGATATGGGTAAACCGCTCAAAGGCGCCCCGATTTACGAGTATCGTGCCCTTTTCATCCACCAGAAACATCCTGCCGCCGTAACCGGGGTTGAAGTTCGACAGGTATTCGGTTAACTCATTGAGAGTGATACCGATCCCGATGACACCGTAACACTGTCCTTCGGAATCAATGAGCGCTTTCACATAGTCTACGGTTACGTCCGGTGTGGTTACCGATCGGAACGGCGGCGTTCTCACGGCCCTTCCATGGCTTTCCTTTCCGATGACGTACCACGGACGCGTTCTTGGATCGTACTCGGTCGGCCTCGCACGCGGATGCGAACGAACGAAGCTTCCGTTCTCCCGACCCATATAGACGGAATTCACATACGGATGCGTGGTTCTGTAACTGTTGAAAATCGTTATTATCCGCTTCTCGAGGTCCCCGTATTCATAGTGAAAAGTGCTCTCATCCGCATCGAGGAAGAAGGTGAAATCCTCATCGTCTCTCGAGCGTACGGCCTCGTTTCGGGAGATCGTTTCTAGATCCTGTTCGACATTCTCTAATAAGGTAGTCAACGCGTAATCGATATGCATGAGCTGGTTCTGAAACTCCGTATGCAACGTCTCGAACGTGTCTCTTCTCAGGATTGATGAAAGCAAGATCCAAATTGCTCCCAGTATCACGATACTGGTCGCAATGTACAGTACCAATATTTTTTGGCTTAATTTTAATTTCATGATCCCGCTCCTCGAGCGCTTCCATGAAACCGGTCTTTCTCGATACACCGGTTCGATTATTGTTTCTATTCTATCATTTATTTTCTGTAAAATCCACCGCAGTCTGGGGGTCTACGATGCCGGGCGTTGACATGTAATATTTTTCACGATAAAGACAAAGTATGCACTCCCGTATACATCGCGCGACATCAGCCGGAAAAAAGAAGACATCGCTTCGAATTCATGTCATAATGGATCATTGCCATGTACCGGATAAAAAAGTTCGAGTATACCCCCATACTCGGGTGGTCCATTTCAAGGTATGACCTGTTTCAGATCTGCAAACGCCGGTACTACTACACGTATTATGCAAAACACGACAACCAATACCCCGTTGAAAGGATCAATTCCCTCAAAGCGATGGTTTCTGTCCCTTTGGCGGTGGGGGAAATCACCCATGAGGTGATCAAAACCCTTATCGGAAGACTCCTGAAGGATGAAGGGGCGATCAACAGGAAAAAGTTCTTTGAGTATACCATCAGAAATCTAAAGAGGTACTGTAAAACCAACGTCTTCAGAGAGGTATATTATAAAGACGTTCCCCAAACAGATATTTCCGGGATAGAGGCCGATGTGACGCTCTGTCTTGCCAATTTCCTGAACAGCGACCGAATGACCTGGTTGAGGGGCAGCGCTATAGCGACGAAGAAGGATTGGATTCTGGATCCGCCCGGATACGGCGAATCGAGGATAAACGGTCTGAAGGCTTACTTTAAGGTGGACTTTCTTTTTCCGGTTGAGAAGCGGACCTACATCATCGACTGGAAGACCGGCAAGCCGCATGAAGAAAAATACAAAAAACAACTTCTTGGATATACCTCCTGGGCTTCATATCATTTCAATATCGAACCTGAAAAAATAAACCCGATTATCGCGTATCTCAAACCCGAATACGAGGAGAAGGAGTACGAGTTCGACGATCACGACATTCAGGCGTTTTTTACCTCGATAAAACGCGAGACAGCCGAAATGTACGAATACTGCGCTGACGTGGAGGAAAATAATCCAAAAGAGAAAAAGTTTTTTGTTATGACGGACAACACAGAAATATGCAGAAACTGCAATTTCAGGGAACTGTGCGGCCGCTGAGAGCATGGTCTTCAGGGGAAAGCGTATACTTTTTATACTTTTAATAATAACAGGTTCCTATCGCATCAAAAAATCAAGCGGATAAACGAAGAATGCCCGCTCATGTAGTAAAAAGAGGGGGTAGTGATGAGCATTCGGGGAATTTTTTTCGACCTTTACGGCACCCTACTCGTCTACGGAGATATGCAGGCCGCATGGATCGACTGGCTCGAAACATTCTATGACTGCATGCAAAAACAAGGCCTTTCCATTTCCATAGATGCATTTTCCCGACGCTGCGACCGGTTTTTCGGTAAGGAGGAACCCGTATCTTTTCAGGACGGACTCACCGTTTTCGAGCGCCGGATCAAAACGCTCGGTATCGAGCTGGGCGTCGAGTTGAAACCGGCGCATATCGGCGTCATGGCGGACACAGTCGTGTGCGCCTGGCAGAAGCATGTCAGCATAGACGAGGAAGCAGCCCCTGTGCTCCGTTCACTAAAGCCGCGAAAAGTCCTGTGCCTGATAAGCAATTTCGACCACCCTCCCCATGTGTACAGGATTCTCTCCGAATATGGGCTCGGCAACCTGTTCAAAAATGTCATCGTCTCTGCAGAGGTCGGATACAGGAAACCGGATCCTGCGATATTTTCCAAAGCGCTCAAGGGAACAGGTCTCAACGGCAGAGAAGTGGCGTATGTCGGGGACACGGAGGAAGACGTTACCGGCGCCCTTGCCGCTTCCATGAAGCCGGTAGTAATCATGAGAGAAAGAAACGGTACGGATCACCGCGCCCTGGATTACAGTATCGATACAGGCCCCGGCCCGAACCCGGCAGGCGACGGCTTTAGAGACAGGGCCCGTATAATAACGAGTTTGAGAGAATTGACCTCGATGTTCTGATTCGCCGTTTTTTCACCGAAGCCCGATACATCGTATACCCTACACACAGACAATCCCGCTTGTGACCCGGTCAAAGTGCAGCCCCGCGATAGCGAGCTCTACTGCAATCGGAAACGCGCTGTTATTGGTAAAAAACGTTTTTACGAGCAATTTCCAGTAGTGGAAACGGGCTTTCGAGAGGACTCCTATGCTCCACATACTACGTATGAACGCAGCGATGTCTGTCAGTGCGATCGACCCTTTTACGGTGGGCCTGTAATGCCGTAAAAATGTATCAATTCTCTTATAGTACTGATCCGGCGCATAGATCGTCGATATAAGTTTTTTATACCCCTCGACGAGCTTCTTCTTCCCCATTCGAGGAATGAAGTTCAGAGTTCCGTCCGTATTCTCACCCGTGAAGTCGCTGAGCAGCCTTCCCTCAGCCTTCAGCCTCTTGTAGAGCCTTGTCTGCGGCAGTGCGTTGAGTATCCCCACCATGGCGGTAACCACGCCGATCTTCTGGATGAACTGGATCTGTGTCTCGAATATGCTCTCTTTGTCACTGTCAAACCCGACTATAAATCCCCCCATTACCTGCATCCCGTTTCGATGTATGGTCCTCACCGATTCTGCGAGGTCCTTCCTCGTATTCTGATGCTTGCTGCACTCTTCGAGGCTCTCGAGATTCGGCGTCTCGATCCCGAGAAACACCTTGTGGAAGTTCGCCGCGCTCATGAGCTTCATGAGCTCATCGTCTTCAGCCAGGTTTGTGCTTGCCTCTGTAAGCAGCTTGTAGGCGTATTTGTGCGCCTTTTGCCATTCTACGAGATGATGAAGCAGTACTTTTACCTTTACTTTGTTGCCGATAAAGTTGTCGTCAACAATAAATATGGACCCTCTCCACCCCGCGTCATACAACGACTGTATCTCTTTTATCATCTGACCCGGCGTCTTGGTCCTCGGATTACTGCCGTTCATTAACGGGATGTCGCAGAATTCACAGTTGAAAGGGCAGCCCCTGGAAAACTGTACGTTCATAGTCACGTAATCCCTGAAATTTATCAACGACCAGAGGGGAACGGGAGTTTTTGTGATATCGGGCCTTTTGGTTGATTTGTAGACCGGTTTGGGGTGTTTGTCTTCGAGGTCTTTCAGAAAGCGGGGAAGGGTGACCTCCGCTTCATTGAGGACGAAATGGTCCACACCAGAAAATTTTTTCTGGTTTATCGTGAAAGCGGGCCCTCCTGCAACGACCGTTTTCCCCTGCGCTCTGCACCGGTCGATGATTTTTTGTGCGTCTTCTTCCTGTACCACCATGGCGCTGATAAAGACCATATCGGCCCAGGCGATATCCCCATCTTCGAGATTCTCGACATTCACGTCCACGAGTCTCTTCTCCCACTCTCCGGGCAGCATCGATGCCACGGTTAAAAGCCCGAGGGGCGGAAAAGCCGCCTTTTTTGAGATGAACTTCAGTATGTGCGTGAAGCTCCAGAATGTGTTCGGGTATTTCGGGTACACAAGTAATATATTCATTCGTTTAAAACCTTCTTTCAGATCAGTGCTTTGCTCGCTATGTATCTCAAAATACCGCTTTTTCCGGAGTATGCACACCACCTATGTCAATTTTTCCACGTACCGGTCGGAATTAGACCGTTGTTTTTTTGGACATATGTGCGCCGATACAAGATTATTCGTCCGAAATGCAGCAATACCGATCCGCCTCGCCCGGCTTTCAACGATCGATTACGGTTGATACGCACACTATATCGATCCGGCTCTCGATGCACCCCGACTCCGTATCATGCCGGTGCCGTACGGCGGCATGATACTACCGCGCTTCCGCCGCTTCCTCTTATTCCCTGTTCTCCGGTTCCCGTTCCCGGTATCTTAGTAGGAAAGCCTCTACCTCAAACGAAAGGAGACAGACGATGGAGATTCAGCCGTTCGAAATCGAGCGGTACTTCGCCGCGCATGAATTCAGCGCCCGGTACCTTCTTTCGAGCTCGGACTGCGAGTCACTCTCGATGGAGGAGCTCGTTTCTATGGCAGACGGTGAAACGTCCCGAATGTGGAAGAATTTGAAGCTCGGGTATACGGAGTCTTGCGGCCACCCCCTGCTCCGCAGCTCGGTTTCCGAATTATACGAAGAGATCTCCTCCGGGGAGGTCATCATTACCGTACCGGAGGAGGGGATATTCCTTCTCATGCACGCGCTGCTCGCACCGGGCGACCATGTCGTGTGCACCTTTCCCGGATACCAGTCTCTGTACGAGGTCGCTCGATCGATGGGATGCGAGGTATCGCGATGGGAGCCGGACGAGGGTCGCGGCTGGCGGTTCGACCCCGAAACGCTCGCCCGGTTAATCCGTCCGGATACCGCACTCGTCGTGATAAACTTCCCCCATAATCCAACGGGATACGTACCATCCCTGCAGGACTTCGATACGATTATCGATATCACCAGGCAACACGGGGCCTACCTGCTCTCCGATGAAATGTACCGGTATTTGGAAATCGAACCTCATACCATGCTGCCGCCTGCATGCGACCGTTACGAAATGGCGTTCACACTCTCCGGCCTCTCGAAGAGCTTCGGTCTCCCGGGCCTCAGAATCGGCTGGATCGCGACAAGATACCGGAAAAAACTCGAAAAAATCGCCATGCTCAAAGACTATACCACTATCTGCGGCAGCGCACCGAGCGAGATCCTCGCGATCGCGGCGCTTCGGAACCGGAACAGGATCATTAAAAAACAGCTTCTGCGTGTAAAAGAAAATCTCTGTCTGCTCGATTCGTTCTTCCGGGATTATCATGATCTGTTCTCCTGGCACAGGCCCAAAGGCGGGTCAGTCTGTTTTCCCAGAATGCGGGCTGTTGAAAACACCTGCGGATTCTGTGAACAACTTGTGGATGAAACCGGGATACTGCTTGTCTCCTCGTGTATATTCGGTTTCGGTACACACCATGTCAGGATAGGCTTCGGCCGCGAAAACTTTCCAGAAGCGATAGAAGAGCTCTCCGCATATCTCGAAAAGCGGTTCGAGGCGTAATCTCGAACGGATCGCAAAAAAACAGACTGATTTTATTCCCTTCCAAATAGAACGATAGTCTCTTACATTAATAAACAGATACCGGCCATTTGTAAGGAGATAACATGCGACGCGGGTATTTTTTCCTGCTGATCGCCGTATTGACGGCTTCGGCGGCACTGCTGAACGCCGAAGAGATCAGGCTTGATATCGACACCGCAGTAGATCTCGCCCTGAACAACAACCTCGATCTCAAGGTATCGAGAATCGATCTCGTCACTAAAAAGCGGGCGACCCAGCACTCATGGAACGTATTTTTGCCGTCCGTTTCTCTCGGAACGGGCCTAACCGGATCCGGGGGGTCCAGGGCCTTATCGGCTTCCTCACCCTGGGACCTTTCCGCCAGCATCAGTGCAAGCCTCCCTCTTTCAGCCGCCGGCATATACAGCATGCAGCAAACGAGGGTCTTTTATGAAGCGGAAACGATAAATTATCAAAACGCCCGGAAGGAGCTCGAACGGTATGTAAAGGAGGGTTTCTACTACCTCATAATACTGAGTGAAAAAAAGAAGCTCGTAGAGCAGAACATAGAAACCGCGCAGAAACGGTACGACCAGGCCAGGGCTAATTATGAGAACGGCATAGTCTCAGAGCTCACCATGCTGAGCGCACAGGTCACACTTGAAAACCTCAAGCCGGACCTCGAAGAAGCAAAGGTTGAATACGAAATCGCAGCAATGGGCTTCAAGCAGATGCTCGGTGTAGACAACAACACCTCGCTTTCTATCGAAGGCTCGATAGATCCGAAGATGCTCGTGCTGGAAACAGGGGAACTTTCAAAAAAGTACCTCGAAAAAAGGCTCGATATTCAGAGCGCGCTGAAACAGATCGAGACCCTCCAGGTTGAAAGAAAAATCACCGGCGCCGAGGAATACACTCCCACCCTCTCACTCTCGTACACATTCAGGGCCGGGGTGAACGACCCGTTTCGCGCCGACTGGGGGAGCCCTGGAACCTGGTACGACAGCAATACGTTCGGTATCGCAATATCCTTCCCCATCGACGGCTTTTTGCCCGGCTCCTCGAGCGACATTACGATGAAAACAATAGACGACGAAATCGAAAAAGCGCGTCTCGATCTCATCCAGAAAAGACAGCTCGCCGAGGTGGAGATCGCATCCATAGTTCTGAAGCTCAACAAATCGTCGAGAACAATGAAGGCCCTTGAAAAAAACGTCCTGCTTGCACAGAAGACGTATGACCTCACCGAACAGCAGTACAACACAGGGGTAGCCGCACTTCTGGAAGTGGAAGATGCGAATGCTACGCTGCAGGAGGCTAAAATCAACATGCTCGAGGAACGGTACAACTACCTTATAGGGCTGTTCGACCTCGAATACGCGCTCAACACCAGTGCGGACCAGTTGACAGGGCCGATACAATAAACTGCACGCCAAAGGAAGAGGCAAATCGTGTATTAACAAATACGGTTCTAATGCAAATTAGTTGATGAGGATAAACGCATATAGTAAAAAAGAAGGCCCGTTTCCACATTGAATACTGTTTGTACGGCAAGAGAGCTTTAAAAATCGTGATTTTCCAGTACAAATACAGAAATGGGAGATAACAATACCAAAAAGCTTATACCCATTGTCCTATTAATAATTCGCGTGGTTGATAATCATATATCAGCAACGAGATTGGAGAAGAACCACAAATAATACCTCCCATTGTGTAAAAAGCATTGTACACGGGCTTTCATTTTCATATTTTTTGCTATGCAATAAGACCATAGGCTCACGATATCTTATGAGTACAGTAACGCACACGCTCCGGCCGCGCCGGTCTGAGCACGGGCCAACACGGATCTAGGAGTCATCAGGATGCAAAAACGCATGCTCCCGCTGATAACCGCCGCCATAGTATGTTCCGGCTCTTTCGCTTCCGCCCAGCAGAGAGCGGATCGTCCGCTGCCTTCGGTAACGGCCGCCGAAGTGTCCGAGCAGCACCATGTTATCTCAGTAGTCGGCAGGCTCCAGCCAAAGAACAGAATCGTACACTTCACACCGAATGCGGGCTATGTTTCGAAGGTATCGGTGGAAGAGGGGCAGTTCGTAGAGGAGGGGCAGGCGCTCTTCACTCTCAGGCGGAAAGACGACATCACGAACGTATATAAACCAAACGTGGTAACGGCGAGAATCGCAGGATGGGTCTCCCGGGTGGATGTCCAGGAAGCGGACGAGGTGTCGAGCGACGAACCGGCTGTCGTAATTATCGGAACCGAAGGATACGTGCTGGATGCGGCCATCAGCGACAAGGACGCCTTCAAGGTACGGATCGGGCAGCGTGTTTCTGCCCGTACCTCAGGCGGCAGTAGGATAACGGGCGTTCTGGCAAACCGCTCGCAGGAGCCCGATTACGATACCGGGCTGTTTTCTTTGACATTCCATTTCCCCAACAGTCAGCGGACTTATGTCGGAGAGTTCGTCACCATAGATCTGCCTGTCGATCGGGATAAAGGGCTGTTCGTGCGGCGCGATCTCGTAATCCGCCGCTACGGCAAATATTTTTTGTGGACCATAACGGAAGATAACAAGCTTTCCGCAAGGGAAGTGGCGCTCGGACCGACATACGGGGATCTCGTTCGAATCGACAAAGGTCTTTCTGAAGGCGAGAGATACCTCACCGTCCTGACCGGAAGAGAAAAAGAGGGCGATGTAATAGGTAAGCCGGAGAAATAGAATGCTGAACGCCATTTTCCGTAAGAGCACGGGCTTCATCCTCCTCATCGTCATACTATGCGCGACCGGCGGGATACTGGCAACCCGTCTTCCGATCCAGCTCTATCCGCAGACCAGACGTCCGAGAGTGCGGGCCGTTATCTACCATACCGGCATATCCGCGGTCGACTTTTCAAACGAGTACGCCGATGAAATCGAATCCAGGCTCCTCGTTATCGAGGGAGTCGACATCGTGGAGGTGGAATACGAAAATGATAAAAGCGATTTCACCCTAACCTTCAACTGGAAGACCGACAGCGACGCGGCCAAATCCGACGTCGAATCTGCAATGAGAAACATCATGGACCTGCTCCCATCCGAGTACCGGGATAAGTACGATGTCCGATACTTTTCAGGCGAGAACGCCGGCTACCTGATGATGGGCATATCCTCCAGACAATCAAGCCCGGAGGAGCTGTACCGAATATTGAAGGGCTCGGTCCAGCCCCGCCTGAACCGGATCGAGGATGCGGAGAGCGTCGATATCTACAGTGTGGAAGAGATGAACGCCGAGGTCGTGCTGCGGCAGACCGACCTTCTGGCCTACGGCTTGACAATAGCGGACGTCGAGACCGCCCTCGTCACAGGCTACCGACCGGAATCCGTCGGAAAACTCGAAGAGGGAGACTCCACGTACAGCGTTCGATTCAAAAGAGGCATCGATTCAGTATTCGACATCGGAAAGATCCTCGTGGCGCAGAAGGGAAACGTCTCGGTCAGGCTCCGGGACATCGCCGACATAACGATTATATACGCGCTCCCAGAACGCGCGTTCGTGATGAACGGAGCCCGTGGCATTCGAATCACCGCCTCACCGGTAGACGGCGGCAATGTCCGCAAAATGTCTCATGACGTACTCGCAACACTAAAAGAGGCAAAAACGGAAGGCATCCTACCCGACGACACCACGTTTAACCTGTATCTCGACCCGGCCGAGTATATCGACCGTTCGATCAGGAACGTAGTGCAGGCGGCGCTTTTAGGGGCCGTGCTGGCGATGCTGGTGGTCCTGCTGAGCCTGGGAGAGCTCCGAAACACGCTGCTCATCGGCATATCGCTCCCGGTGACCCTTATCCTGTCGTTTATCCTGATGTACTTCTTCAGGGTCAGCCTGAACCTCATTTCGCTCGGCGGCATCGCCCTTGCCGTCGGAATGGTGATCGACCCCGCCATCGTTATAATGGAAAACATACACCGTTTCCGGACCGAAGAATCCCCCCTGAGAGACGGCGGGCATCTCAAGGATCTTATCATCAGGGCGGTGGCACAGGTCCGCGCGCCGGTCATTGCTTCCATTCTCACCTCGGTTCTGGTTTTTCTCCCCATCCTGTTCACAGCCCCCCTGACAAACGCCATTCTGGGCGACCAGGCAAAGGCGGTCATATTCGCGCTTCTCATCTCGATGGTCGTGGCCCTGACACTAATTCCGCTCATCGCCTCCCTCGTCTACCGGACGAACCGAAAGAGGGCGGGAGTGACACCGGATCGGGACCTTATGACGGGCGGACTCGGGCGGTTCTCCGTCACGGTTATGGGCTTTTTCATCGGCCTGTACAAGAGAACGCTTCGAGGCCTGCTTACACGAAGGTGGGCGACGATCCTCTTTATGCTCTTTTCGTTCGGGCTTCTCGCATTTTCCATACTCCTGATCCTCCCGATGATCCCGAAGGAGATCATTTCCGCTCCTAAAAGCGACAAGGTGGTACTTTTCTTCCGGAGCCCTTCGATGGACGATCCCGAGCAGATCGTCCAAGAGATCATACCTCTCATGGAGGTTAGGATCAACGAGGTAGCGGGGCAGTACATTGAGGGGACCTACGTGGACGTATGGGGCCGATTCAACCGCTACTTCATCAATCTCACGAGCTCGCAGCACGCGGAAGAGGTCGTCGCCCGGCTGCAGGAAGCGTTTGTAAGCGACAACAAATGGTACTACAACGTTATGATGTGGGACCCCGCGCAGCTTCCTCTCCCGCGCACCATGGACCTGCAGATCAGCGTGCAGGGGGATGATCCCATCGAGACCATCACGTTACTGGAAAGGATACGGGACCTGGTCAACGAGACCGAGCTGTACAGCCGGGTATTCACCGATCCGCCGACGGACCTCTCGGATGAGATCTCGATGACGGCGCGGTCGGAGGTCATCGAAGGATTTCCAGAATTCACGGAAAGCGGGCTCTTACGGCTTATTCGGAAGATACTGAGCGGTACCACATCGGTAGAGTTCGAGCAGGACCAGGACACCATCGAGGTGGCGGCCGTATATCCGGAAGCCGAGATCAATGGAAGGAACACACTCCAGAACTTTCTCATTCCGTACAAACAGAGTGCCTTACCACTGAAGCACTTCTTCGATTTCAACGAGGCAACGGGCGTTTCAGGCATCGCCTCCGAGAACGGTGAGACGATATTCAGGGTGTACGCCCGGATGGCTCCCGGAACCCCTTCGGCCCGAAGAAGCGAGTACGAGGCGCGCATCAGAGAGGAGGTGGAGACTCACCTTACAGTCCCTTCCGGCTACTCGGTGGTATTCGACAACCCCCAGGAGGAGCTCGATCAGGCGATCCGGTCTCTCTTCATCGCGCTCGCCGCCTCGGTCGTGCTGATATATGTGGTGCTTGCGTTCCAGTTCAACTCTCTTACGATCCCGCTAGTTATTCTCGTAACAGTCCCCCTCGGCTTAATCGGAGTCGTTTTCAGCCTGTTCGTGTTCAAATCGACCCTTAACCTCAACTCCATGCTCGGCACGATACTGCTTGCGGGAATCGTGGTAAACAACGCCATAATCATGATCGATTTCTACCTCAAAATAGGCTCGGACTTCTCGAACAAGATCGATGCACTGGTGGAAACCGCTGGCATCCGCTTCACACCGATCGTCATCACCATGCTGACCACCGTATTCGGCATGCTCCCACTCGCCATCGGGCTGGGAGAAGGCTCGAACATCATACAGCCCCTCGGCATCGCGGTTTCAGGCGGGCTTCTTATTTCCACCCTCTTCACGCTGTTCATGGTCCCAAGCATCCTGAATCTGATCAAGGCGCGAATCACCGTGTGAGCGATACGCCCGTGCACGGTAAAAGCAGGGTGGCGTTTTTCAGTAACGGTTGTTTCCGATTAATTTTTATAACCGGATACCGCCTCTTATACATGGGCGCGGTATATGCATATGCAAAAGCCGCGGTGAAGCGGCAACGTTCGAAGAGCGAATTCTTTTCAGCGAATAATTCAGGAGAAACTAATTATTCGTTGCGGAAAATGTTTTTCTGCAGTACTATTAATGGGAATAAAGAAAGGTCGTGCGAAGTACAAACCGATTCAAGGAGGGCGTGTATGGGACAGAAAGGTGTCGATATTCTCGGGATAGATTCTAAAAAATTGATTGTCATGCTCAACGGGGCCCTTTCGGAGGAGTGGCTTGCATACTACCAGTACTGGATCGGGGCACGGGTCATGGAGGGCCCGATGAGGAGTGAGATCGAACCGGAGCTCCTTCTGCATGCCGACCAGGAGCTCGCCCATGCGGTACTCGTCGTGGGACGCATCATTCAGCTCGGCGGCATTCCCGTCCTTACGCCGGAAGAGTGGATGAAACTCGGCGCGTGCGGTTACGAAGTTCCGAGCGATCCGTATGTCGAGGTGATTCTGAATCAAAACCTGACCGGCGAGCGGTGCGCGATAAAACGGTACAAGGAGATCGCGGACTTCACAAACGGAAAAGACCATGCGACCCATCAAATGGCGACGCAGATTTTAAGCGAGGAGCTCGAGCACGAGCAGGATATCGAAGACTGGATCACGGATATCGAACGGCTGAAGGAGGATATAAAAAAGATCAGGATGTAACTTCGGCGGGTCGATCCGTTTCAGGCGTGTGAACTCACCCGATTTTCAGGTTACTACATTTCACTACTCACCAATCATCACGCAAGGAGTCATGGGGGCGAAAACGCTTCTGTGACCTCTTGCTAGTACAGACGAGCTTCGACGCCGAAGTATTTCTCGTCTCCGAAGCCGCAGTTGAAAATCCGCCGGCCCGATTTACCTCCCTACATCGAGATAAATTCTTTTGAAAAACCGCGTAAAAATACTATACTTACGATACCAACGATGTTCGAGAGGTAACGCGATGGAAAAGAGTTCTCTCTTTCAGAAATACGGGCAGATACTCGAGGCCGGAAGAGACCTTTTCAAAGAGGGCGATCCCGGCGATACGATGTACATTATCCAGAAGGGCCGTATTAAGATTACCAAGCGGGTCAATAACGTCGAAAAGATACTCATGGTCCTGGGAAAAGGTGACTTCCTGGGTGAAATGGCGCTCATCCGCCAGACACCGAGAACGGCCACCGCCACCGCGATAGACAACTGCGAGCTTCTGTCCTTCAACAGGAACGGTTTCGTCAGCATGATCAGCAAGAACTCCAGTATCGCAATGAATATAATCGAGAAACTCTGCCTCCGCCTCGAAAAGGCCGACAACCAGATCCGGGACCTCGCAAAGCGGGACGTCAAGTCTCTCGTGATAAGCGCCCTCAACGATCTGCGTCGCGCGACGAAGTCCCCCGGCGAATGGGAGGCCAGCAGCTCATTGAACTACTCGGAAACCGTCAGGAATATATCGATGCAGACAAACGCTCCCGAAGACGAGGTAGAAACGCAGCTCGGCAGGCTCATCTCGTCCGGGTTTCTCGCCAAGGACGGAAATGTCCTCGATATCGTAAACTCAGAAGAGCTCGACAAGCTCGACGGGTACTTCAAACGGTAATACCGGTATCGTGACCGCCGGCTGTACGCCCTTTCCTTCAGGAGGGTGAAAAGCAGCGATGCAGACGGATTACTCCTACGCAAGAATGGAGGAAAAAGACCTCAAAGAGGTCGTCTCGATAGAGCAGGGGGTCTTCCGGCATCCATGGAGCGAAGAGTTCTTCAGGCTGATCCTAAAAGACCACAACAACTGGGTCGTCACCCTGAGAAAAAAGACGACGCTTCTTGGGTACGGCGGCTACCACCTGTTGAAAAAACAACCCTCTTTCCTGCCGGTAACGGCCTCCCTAGACGGGATCATCCATCTCATAAACATCGCGATAAGTCCTTCGTTCCAGCATAAGGGGCTCGGCACCCTCCTGATCGAACACCTCTTCAACAATGCGAAGCGGAGAAACGCGGGATACTGCTACCTCGAGGTCAGGCCCTCGAACGCAAAGGCCATCAGGTTCTACCAGCGAAGCGGCTTTTTTGTAATCGGCCTCATTGAGAACTACTACGCGCAGGAAAAAGAGGACGCGATCGTAATGGGAAAACGGCTCCCGGCGTTGATCCGATGACCGTTGGTGCGGGCCTGTTACAGCAGATCGGATGCGAGCTCGGCGAGTTTCGACCGTACTCCTTTTTCCATCGTGATATGCGTATACAGCGGCTGTCCCTTCATATTGTCGATGAGGAAGGTCAGCCCGTTGCTTCTAGAATCGGGGTAGGACGTAATGGGGAGAACTTGTCCTTTGAAGAGTGTCAACCGCATTTAGATGCGAGGGCCTATTCTTTAAATAATGACAAACCCCATCTAATCGATCCGGCGCGTATCTCCGGTAAATACGACTTTCGTCCCCTGCTTTTTTCCGAGACGATACTTCTCACCTCCTGCACGGCGAGATTCCGTCGCTCATCGTCGTATGAATATGAAAATCGCAAAGAAGCCACTCACCAATCGTCTTCTGCCCGTCATTCCTCCTCATACTTGTTACTGTGCATATAACACCACTCTGTTACAAGTGTGTTAACGAAAAAAATAACTGGTTAATAGTGAAGTCGAAGCCTGTCGAGGAAAAAACGCCGGTTGGGGTAAAAAAAGAGGGGGATTTTTCCCCCTCTTATTCCGTTTCCGTGAATATCGTCATGCGACGGTGATGCTTTTATCCAGGTACACGTCCTGTATCATGTTGAGCAGCCCGGCGCCTTCCTTCATCGGACGCTGGAAGGCTTTCCTTCCGGAGATGAGTCCCATGCCGCCCGCACGCTTGTTGATGACCGCGGTTCGCACCGCCTGCGCGAAATCGTCCTTGCCGGACGCGCCGCCTGAGTTGATCATCCCCGATCTCCCCATGTAGCAGTTTACCACCTGATACCGCGTGAGATCTATGGGGTGGTCGCTTGTAAGCTCCGAGTATACCTTTTCATGGGTCTTACCAAACTTCAGGGCATTGTAGCCGCCGTTGCATACCGCCTGCTTCTGCTTGATGATATCAGCCTCGATCGTCACGCCGAGATGGTTCGCTTGGCCCGAGAGGTCTGAGGAAAGGTGGTAATCCTTTTCCTTCGTCTTGAAGGCGGGGTTTCTGAGATACGCCCAGAGCACGGTGAACATGCCGAGGCTGTGAGCATACTCGAACGCCTCGGTTATTTCCTGGATCTGCCTGCCCGCTTCATCCGAGCCGTAGTAGACCGTCGCACCCACCGCAACAGCCCCGAGGTTGAACGCCTGGTCCACGCTGGCAAAGAGTATCTGGTCGAACTTGTTCGGATAGGTGAGAAATTCGTTATGGTTTATCTTGATGATAAACGGAATCTTATGCGCGTACTTCCTGGAGACCGCCCCGAGCACGCCGAGCGTCGAGGCGACCGCGTTGCATCCCCCCTCGATTGCAAGCTTCACAATGTTTTCCGGATCGAAGTAGATCGGGTTCGGTGCAAACGAGGCTCCTGCGGAGTGCTCGATGCCCTGGTCGACGGGAAGTATCGAGAGATATCCGGTCTGCCCGAGACGGCCGTGATCGAATACGGTCTGCATGTTCCGCATCACGGGAACCGGCCTGTCAGTACAAGACACCACCCTGTCGATGAAATCCGGTCCGGGGAGGTGAAGGTTCTCTTTCGGCACGGTAGTGCATTTATATTCCAGAAGACTCTTCGCTTCATCTCCGAGGAGTTTTTTCACATCGGTCATTGGTTCCCCCTATTAAGTAAATTTCGATCAAAATATACTACAATTTCTTTTACTACGGCTACTGTTTCCGCTTTAGATACCCTTCCAGGATCTTTGCAATCGCGGAAGCGGCGTCTTTACGAACGAGCTTTTTCGCCTCCCTCCCCATCGTCTCGAGCCGTGGCCCGTCCGCGAGCAGGGACTGAATCGCCTCCTCGAGCGCATGGGGGGTAAGATTCTCGTTCGCGATGACTACCGAGGCGCCGTGCGCCTCGAAATAGCGCGCGTTTTCGATCTGCTCGCCCCTGCTCGCGGACAGCGGAAGCGGGATCAGGATCGACGCCTTGCCGAGGCTTGCTATTTCGTACAACGCCCCCGCCCCCGCACGCGATACCACGACCGTTGCCGCATCGAGGACGTCTCCCATCCGGTCCTCTAAGAACTCGATCTGGCGATAGTGCCGGTTTTCATCCATACCCGTTTTTTTGTTGCCTCTGCCGCACTGATGGACGATATTGAAACCGTTTGTTTCGCCGCACAGCGCCCAGACCGTTTCATTCAGGATCCGGGCCCCGAGGCTCCCTCCGACGACGAACACCATCGGAAGATCGTCCCAAAACCCCAAAAACGATCTGCCCCTGTCGCCGTCGCCGTCCAGTACATCGGATCTAACCGGATTCCCCGTCCATACGACGTTTTTTCCCTCGAATGCGTCACGTGTGTGCGAAAACCCGACACAGATCGCCGATGCGCCGCGCGAGATGATCCTCGTGGCGAGTCCGGGTACGGTGTCACTCTCGTGGGTGACTACCGGAATCCCGAGGAGCCGAGCGGCGAGCACGGGAGGTACCGACACAAAACCCCCCTTCGAGAAGAGGACCTGAGGTCTCTTCCCGAGGAAAAAGAAAAACGACTCGAGCAGACCGATTACCACCTTGAAGGGATCGGTGAGATTTCGCAGGGAAAAATATCGCCTGAGCTTTCCGGTCGCAATTCCGCGGTAGCGAACACCCGCCTTTTCGGCCCAGCCCCGTTCAATTCCGGCCTTGGAACCGATCCAGACAATATCACGATGCCCGCGGCGTGAAAGCTCTTCTATGAGCGCGAAGACGGGAAAAATATGCCCTCCCGTTCCTCCTCCCGTCACCGCGATCATACGCCCCCTCGCCTTTTTCGTACATAGTAATACTATTTACAGGCTGGAAGGTATAAAAATCTGTTTGCAAAAGGAGCGACCTATACTACTATTACAGATACTTACGCACCGGACGCCGGAGGTGGGATATGGAGATCAAAACCGTCGCAATCGACATTCCTGAAGGGGCGAACATCATAGTCGGCCAGACCCACTTCATAAAGAGCATTGAGGACCTCTACGAGGCGGTCGTCAATACATCGCCGCACATAAAGTTCGGCATCGCCTTCAATGAAGCGAGCGGGGTCTGCCTTACGAGAAAGGACGGCAACGACGAAAAGCTCACACGGCTTGCGGTCGATACGGCCCGTCGTATCGGTGCAGGACACATCTTCGTCATCTTTCTCGAGAACGGCTTTCCGATAAACGTACTTCCCTCAATCAAGGCGGTGCGGGAAGTCGTGCACATATTCTGCGCCACCGCGAATCCTCTCGAGGTTATTGTGGGCGAGACGCAGCAGGGCCGAGGTGTACTGGGAGTCATCGACGGGTCCATGCCGAAAGGCGTAGAATCAGAAGGGGAAACGGAAGAGAGAAAGACCCTTCTCAGGAAGTTCGGTTACAAACGATAGCGCTCTTTGCAACGTTAATACTTTCGTATCACAAGGGGGTGAGGACCGATGTTATGGGGCATGGATAGTTTTTGCCGACAAACTACAAACAACAAAAGGAGCGTCTTATGGCAAAGACTATACAGGAAATAAACGAACGGATCAAAAAGAAGAAGGCCTGCATCTTCACCGCAGAGGAGATAGTGGGTTATGTCAATGAAAACGGCCTGAAGAAGGCCTCGGAACAGGTCGATGTGGTAACCACCGGTACGTTCGGCCCCATGTGCTCGTCCGGCGCGTTTCTCAACTTCGGACACCCGTCGCCCCGCATGAAAATACAGAAAGCGTGGCTCAACGATGTATTCGCCTACGGAGGCATCGCCGCCTGTGATGTCTATATAGGCGCCACGGAGATTCCCGACGACGATCCGGCGAACAAGATACACCCGGGGAGGTTCAGGTACGGGGGAGGGCATGTAATCGAGGACCTCATCGCAGGCAGGGACGTGTTCCTGCGGGCGACATCCTACGGTACGGACTGCTACCCGAGAAAAAAACTCGACACCTATGTCAATATCAAGGACCTGAATCAGGCGTTTTTGCTAAACCCGAGAAACGGATACCAGAACTACAACGTCGCGGTGAACACCTCTCCCAAGGTCATCTACACCTACCTCGGAATACTCCAGCCGCATATCGGCAACGCAAACTACTGCTCTGCCGGGCAGCTCAGTCCCCTGCTGAACGATCCATACTACCGCACGATCGGCATCGGGACGAAGATTTTCCTCGGCGGGGGCACGGGCCGCGTCAGCTGGGAGGGTACCCAGCATAATCCTACCGCGGAACGCGGGAAAAACGGCGTTCCCACCGAGGGCGCGGGCACGATCTGCGTGATAGGCGACATGAAACAGATGAACACGCGCTTCATACGCGGCGTATCGATGCTCGGATACGGGGTGAGCCTCGCCGTGGGGATCGGGATTCCCATCCCGGTTTTAGACGAGGAGATCGCGGGATTCGTGAGCGTATCGGACGCCGATATCCTCGCTCCGGTAGTCGACTACGCCACCACATATCCGAAACGGGAACCGGGTACCATCACGAAGGTGAGCTACCGTGATCTCAAAAGCGGGACCGTCACCATCAGGGGGAAGAAGGTGCCCACCGGCTCGCTTTCGAGCTACCCCTTAGCGAAAGAGATCGCAGTGACGCTGAAGTCATGGATACAGCAGGGCGGTTTCCTGCTGAGCGAGAAGGTCGAATCGATACCGGGCCCCGAGTCCGGACAGACCTTCAAGCCGCTCGTTATCAGGCCCGAAGGAGGTGATGAGTCATGACACAGAACCCGACACGCAACATCATGCTCCATTACCCGAGGAAGCTCGCAGACAAGCCGATCATATCGAACCTCATCCGGGAGTACGATATCACGGTGAATATTACACGGGCGCGTATCGACCAGGACGAGGAGGGGACGCTCGTGATCGAAATATCCGGTAAAAAAAAGAACATCGACGCCGGCTTGGACTATCTCAGGGAGCTCGGCATATCTTTCAAGCCGGTTTCCAAGATCATCAGGCGTATCGACGAACGGTGCACCCACTGCAGCGCGTGTACGGTCGTGTGTCCTACCGCGGCATTGAGCATCTCCGACCGCGAGCGAATGGAGGTCGAATTCGTCGAGGAGAAGTGTATCGGCTGCGGCCTCTGTATACCGTCCTGTCCGTATATGGCGATGGAGATGATCGAGTAGGCTTCCAGGTTTACCGCCGGTTTATAGAGTGGCCCCGACAGTCAGAAAGGAGAAAGCTGATGCCCGAAAAAAAACCGATCGGTCAGGTCCTCATGGAATCGGGAATGATCACGATAGACGATCTCACCGAGGCGATCGAGATACAGAAGTCGTCGAGCCAGCGTCTCGGCGAGATACTGATCGGAATGGGTGCGATAACCGAAGAGGAGCTTGAGATGGCGCTCGAGTTCCAGGAAGAATGACCCCTCGGGAGGGATCGCATCTATACATTCCCGCCCGTAGGGGATCGAGCGCGTTACACACCGCCGCGTTGGAAGGGGCAGCATCCTAGGGAGGAGGGGCTGCGGCGCCGACGCGTTGACAGTATCGGCATCCTATGCACGGAGAAGCTGCGGCGCCGACGCGGCCTTTCACAGGCAGATGCCTTTCACAGGCAGATGCTCTGTATATCCTCGATTCTGAGCATCTTCATTATTTTATTCTTCGCCTCGAGGTAGCTGTAGAATGCGATAATCTCGTCCGGCGTCCCGCACCGGAGCAGCCATTCGAAGTGCTCCATCCGTGAGAATACCTTTGCGAACGACTCGACTATCCTGTTGTAGATTTCTCCGAGGTATTCGGGCGCAAGGAACATCAAGGCGATATGTATGGGCGCGCTGTCGAGCGACTTCATGTCAATACCATCCGGCGAGAGCCCTATGATCGGTACGATGTCGTCGACGAACGCCCCGAACGCGTGAAAGAGCGCGATGTTCTTGCCGATCGGCGTTTCGATCACATCGCCGGAAGTTAAAAGCTCTTTCTCCGCCTCCGCGAGGTCGAGGATACGCTCTTTTCCCGCCCTGACGAGCTCTCGTATCACCTCGTCTTTCGTCTGCCCTTTGAGCCGCGGAATCACGAGGTCCTCGTGAAACATGAGCGAAGCGGTATACGGGAGCGGCCTCAGCGCTTCCCTGTCCCTTTTCTCCGAGGTATCCACCGTAATACCGTGCTTTTCCCTGTATTCGGGTATCGAGATAATAGGCGGCCGCTCGGTACCCCACACCTTCATCTTCTCCATCGAGTAGAGCCGCTTGACCCCGGTAATGACCTGCAGCGAGTCCGACAGGTCCTGGAAGATCTCTATCCGTCCCATGTCGTCCGCGCGCTGGAGAAGTATCTTAAGTATCCGGTAGGACATGGAGCGGAGCGCCTCAATCGACTGGTTCCTGTGAACCCTGACCACGATGTCACACTGGCCGATCGCGTCGATTCCGAAGATCCTGAGAATATCGATGAGATGTCCCGCCTCGACCCCGTACCCGGTGAAGAACGGCAGCCGCTCTAAAAGTTCACGGCGGCCGGCGTACTCGCCCGAGAGCGGCTGTGCGATACCGGTGAGCTCGGGGAAGAGGAGATTGAAAAACGGACGGACGACGAGCTCCGTCACTCTCCCGCCTCCGGTGTGTCGGAGCTCTCCTTTCGACCGGATAGGTCTCTTGTAGAAAGCCTTGACGTACGATATTTCCGGATGCTCGAGGAGCGGGCCGACCAACCCGAGTACGAATCTCGGATGCATGTTCCTGATATCCGCGTCGAGCCAGCAGATTATGTCACCCCGCAGCGCATAGAGGCTTTTCCAGAGGTTCTCCCCCTTCCCGCGGTAAAACCTGTACTTGGAGAGTATGTCGCCCGAATAGTAGAAATCCGCGCCCGCCTCTTCCGCCACCTGCTTTGTACAATCCGTAGAACCGGAGTCCACCACAGCGATTTCGTCTATGAGCGGATACCTTTCGACAAGCTCGTCCCGGATCAGGGCGATCTCCCTCCCGACCGTATTTTCCTCGTTCAGGGTTGGAAAACAGAGGCTTACAGCTACTTTCTGTTTTTTTTTCAGTGCGACGAGCCGCCTGACATCATCGAACTGTGTGTGATGGAAGGTGTTCTTACGCAGCCAGTCCCTGATATAGGACGGCCGCTCCTGCTGCGTCTGCAGCTCGGCGACACCGATCTCCTGTGTAATATCCTTATCCTCCATCAAACCCACAGGCCCCCTGTCACGCCTTCTATATCTATGTATATCACGGCGTACCGCTCATTGCAAGCCTTTTACCTCGGGGCAGGCCCGGCGCCGCACGGTGTGACGAGATCCCCGCTCGCGGGAGACGGCGCCTGCCCGGTTGACGGGAAGGGGAAAATATCGTACAATACGCGTATGAACCGTCCGTTACCGGATAAAATGCTTCAAAAGCTTCGCCTCCTATACGGGGAGAAGCGGGCGGAGACGATCTCGGAACGGCTCGCCGACCTGATCGCCCGATACGAAAAGAAAATCCCAAAAAAGCGCTACCGGTTCACGGAAAAGGACTCGGTTTTGATCACGTACGGAGACTCCTTTCTACGATCCGGAGAAAAACCGCTTCGAGCGCTTTTCCGCTTCCTCGATCGTCACCTTAGGGGAATCGTCTCGACGGTTCATATCCTCCCCTTCTTCCCCTACTCTTCGGATGACGGATTCTCCGTCATCGACTACAAGCGCGTCGACCCCGATCTCGGCGACTGGGAAGATATCGACGACATGGGGAAGCATTTCAAGCTGATGTTCGATGCCGTCATAAACCATATCTCTAAGAAGAGCGAGCCGTTTTTGGGATTTCTGCGGGGAGACGAACGGTTTTCTCGCTTTTTCATAGTGCCAGACGAGCGCTTCGATCTCTCGCGCGTATTCCGTCCGCGCGCGCTCCCCCTCCTCACCGAGTTCGAGACCGCAGAGGGGGTAAAAAAGGTATGGACCACGTTCAGCGCCGATCAGGTCGATCTGAACTTCAAGAACCCCGAGGTACTGCTCTATATCATCGACGTCCTGCTCTTCTACGTCTCCCACGGCGTCTCGGTCATACGGCTGGACGCCATCGCCTACCTCTGGAAGGAGAGTAAAACCTCCTGCCTCCATCTCCCCCAGACGCACACGGTGGTCAAGCTCTTCCGGGACATCTTCGACCTTGCCGCGCCGCACGTGAAGATCATTACCGAGACCAATGTGCCCCATGAGGAGAACATTTCATATTTCGGCGGCGGGACGGACGAAGCGCATATGGTCTACAACTTCGCGCTCCCCCCCCTCTCGGCGCATGCTCTTATCACCGGCGACGCGAAGTCTTTTTCCCGCTGGGCCCGCACACTCGATACTGCCGGGGAACACACCTGCTTCTACAACTTCACCGCCTCGCATGACGGCGTCGGCATGCTTCCGGCGACGGGCCTTATCTCACAGAGGCGTATCGACGAGCTCGCGGAGCGCGCCCTCGAGCGGGGCGGCAGGCTCGGGTATAAAAGCAACCCCGACGGAACGAAAACCGTCTACGAGCTCAATATCTCCCTCTTCGACCTCCTTTCCGACCCCGCCTCCGACGAGCCCCTCACGCTGAAAGTGGACAGGTTCGTAGCGTCGCAGGGGATAGCGCTCGCGCTGAAAGGCGTGCCCGCCGTCTACTACCATTCGCTCGTCGGATCGAAAAATTACACGGAGGGAGTCGAAAAAACCGGGATGAACCGGACGATCAATCGCGAGAAGCTCTCCTGCGACGAGATCGAGAAAGAGCTTGCGACGCCCGGCACGAGACGCAACCTCGTTTTCAACAGGCTCGCCCGCCTCATAACCCAGCGGTCTCGGCATCCCGCATTTCACCCGGAAGGTGCGCAGCGGGTGATAGAGCTGCACGACGAGGTGTTCGCCGTGGAGAGACGGTCGCCCTGCGGCAAAGAGGTCATCACGGTGCTTGTCAACTGCGCGCCTAAAGAGAGGGAGATCGAAAGAAACGAGCTTATCGGTACCGATCTTCTTACCGGGAGACGTTTTTCTGGGAAGATCTGTGCAGCGCCCTTTGAGATTCTATGGCTTCAACGATCCCCTCGAAGTTCATGAAAATCGTATTCAGTTTCCTCGAAAGCACCTCGTACGAGAAGAAGCGCGCGGCGAGCCCGAAGTTCGTCTCGGCATGCTCGTAGCACGCGTCCTTCTCCCTCAGGAGGCGGCGGATGGTCTCTATGACCTCGTCGGTCACATACCCCTCCATCTCTATCGCCCTGAACCCAAGCGGCTTGATGTCCCGCACGTACGCGGAATAGAGGTTGACGAGTATCGGCTTTTTGAAGTATATCGCCTCTATGAAGGCGTTGCCGAATCCCTCGTACGTCGAGGGGTAGGCGATGAGGTCCGCGTGGGGATATACGTCCCACAGCGTATAGATTTTATCCCCCCCATTCGTCCTTCCGCGCTTGTCGCCGATTATCTCCGGTTTCACGATGAGCCGGACACCGAGATGCTCCGCATAGTCGCGGATCCGTTTCTCGTAGGCGTCTCCCTCGTCCGAAGTCGAATGCGTAATAACGAGCTTCGCCCTCGGGTCTTTGAGCCTGCTTACCACTTCGATCGTGTGCTCGATGCCCTTTCTCGCGACGACCCGTGTCGGCTGGAGAATGAAGATGTCGTCCTCCGCGAGCCCGAAGGCAGCTCTCAGATCGCTGTTGTAGTGATTGATCCCGGGAGGGGGCTTTTTAAAGTCTAAGACGTTCGGTATCACCGTCGGTGAGAGCCCCGTTCTGTAGCTGAGCTCCCTGTCCGCCTGCGTATTGATCACCACATGCTGTATGGAGTGAAGGACCGGGGGGAACGCCATATTGATGAAGTCGGCGATCGCGTTGACGAAAAACCTCGGCCGCTCCCAGAAAAAATCGTGGTGGTGGGCGATCGTCGGGATCCCGGTCTCGGCGATGAACTCCGTCAGCGCAAGACCGAGAGGCACGTTCATGGGAATCGCAAGGCAGTTTTCCGCTATGATGAGGTCTATATCGAACTTCTTCACGAAGTTGTAAATCGCATGCTTCAAAAGTCTCCTGCAGGAATGGATCTCGCCGGTCAGCTCGCTCGACCGGTGATAGACCTTGAAGCAGCGGTCCTGTATGCTCTTGATCTTCGGGTGGTCGAAAAAGGCCTCGGGTACCGTCATCGTCCTTTCGGGAGGCCTGTCGCTCGTCCCGCAGAAGTAGTAGCACTCATAGCGCATCCGTTTCAGTACGGTCGCCCATTTCTCCGTCTCGAGCGACACACCGTCGGTACCCTTGAACCGTGTCGATATAAAACCGATGTTCCTGATCTTTAAGTTGTTGTTTGCCTTTCTTCTCGGCATATGGTTCCCGCCTTTCGTGTTCTGTAACGGCCGCATCGAGTTTTTAAACCGGTCTGTATATTCGCCCGCTCAGCCTTTACCTATATGTTCGGACAGTTCCATTAGGTTCGTAACAACCAAGTCCGGTGCAACATCCCGAAGCCGTACGTCGTCCTTCCTGAGTCTGAGCGAACGGCGGTCGCCTGCAAACAGCGCCGTCTGGAAACCTGCGTCGTATGCCGGAGATATATCGTTCAGCATATCGTTTCCCACATACAACGTCGCGCTTCGTGCGATTCCGCGCGCTTCGACCGCCCTGCCCGCCTTCTCGAAGAGCAGAGGGGACGGCTTTGCCCTCCCCTCCCGGTACGAGAAAACGGTAAGCTCCTCGGAAAACCCCAAGTCGTGCATGCTTTCTCCAATAAACAGCTCGAAAAGGAGAGGCGTAAAAAATTGTGCGTTCGATACGATTCCCAATGCTATTCCCCTCTCCCGGACCCTCTCAAGCAGGGTTTCGAGGCGTGGCATCGGCCATACCGGGTTGACGGTCATTTCGTATTCGCACGCGAAACGGCGGGCCTTGCTTCGATCTTCGATTCCCAGCACCGCCATCCAAACGGCCTCTATCAGAACCTCCGGATAATCGACCCCTCTTTTTTTTTCGCACTCGTGCACCCGCCTGATCTCGTCGAAAAAGCTGTGTATCACACGGTCTGGGGAGAGCGATACCCCGTAGGAGGAAAGCAGGCCGGTAAGCCGGTCCGGCCGAACTCCTTCTTTGGCCTCCCCGATATCGCCGGAACCGCTCACGAACAGGGTGCCGTAGACATCGAAAAGGACCGCCTCGACCGGTCCCCGAAGAAAACCGCGTGCCCGCTCGGCGGTCGGCATCGGGGAAAGCCCTTCCGGGCCGAGCGCCCGGCTGTATCGCCGCATCAGATCGAGTACGAGGCGTTCGCTATTCATATGCCGCATCGCAGAGAAGCAGATGGCTCGCCCTTCGGGTGACGAACTGCTCGAGTAGAACACGCTTGTCTATGGCGTGCGAGACCTCACGCCCCATGACCGCTCGGTATATGGCGGAGAGATCGGTACAACAGCGTTCGCGAGAGTACCGGCCTTTTATAGCCTCTTTATTGCGCGCGATGAGTTTTTTCCGCTCTTTGAGTGAAAAAAATTGATTCAGAAAGGGATTTATGTCAAGCATTTTATCGAAGGCCCTGGGGCTTTGTAATACGGTATCGATAACCTGCCGCTGCAGATCCTCGCTGAGATAGCAGAAATCGACCGAACCGTCGCGAACAACGGACCCGATCCCTTCGTCTGCGGTACGCTCATCCGAAGATAGGCCGTAACTCTCCCGCTGTGCAAGAAAACAGCGCTTCCACTTTTCGACGAACCGTCCGCTGTCGAAATAATCCAGCGGTATATCGATAAAACCGTAGAGAGAGGGGAACGCCACCCCCGCTCTTTCGAAGTCCGCGCAAACCTCGGGGAGCAGCCTGCCGAACAGCATCCTATCGGCCGTCCAGGGCTCTAAAAAGCAGTATCCGAACCCCTCCTTGATGCTCGTAGTGATCATACATTCCGACCGGGCGAGGATGTCTTCGAAACGGTTTTCGAGTCCGAGACGAAAGACCGCTCGAAGCCCCCGCTCCCGCACGAACCGTTTCCAGCCGTCCAGGCTTCTGCGGTCGAGCTCTCCCGTCGGTTCGAGTGTAACGCCGACCGTCATCCTCTCATCTAGGAAGAGTGAGAGGAACACCGCTTCTCCGATGTTCTTTCTGCGGATCGCACGAACGGGGTAGAGAACGAGGTCGGCGTCCGGGGAACGTGCGCCAGCAAGCGGCGGCACCGGGTTCGGAATGATATGGAGCCCCTCGGGTTTCAGTCCCGCCTTACGCAGGACTCCGTAGTCTTTCGAGTTGAGCACCGCATAGTGGCAGTCTCTCGGGTACGGTGTCTTGGAGTAGTTCGCCGGCCTTCCGTCCTCCGCGAAGTCGTGAATCTGGAGCAGCGTCCTGTGGCCGCCGCTTTTGAGAATGTCGATCACGGCGATAAAATCTTTGTTCTTTCCAAGCGTCGGATTGTGAAAGTGCAGTATGTCCGCCCTGCCTCCGAAATGTCCGAACACCGCCGATTCCAGCCTTCCGGCAATCTCTTTCGGTGTGTCTCTGTCGGTCCTGTCGCGGTCGTATGCGAGACCGGCCACCACTTCGACTGCGTACGGCGGTGACTGTTCGGGCGCCTCCCCCGTAACGAGCAGCGGGCGTACCAGACCGCCCAGTGCGCCGATCTGCTGCGAGATGACCTTCGATACCCCCCCGCGGCGGAGGTGATGGTGTACGAAGGCGACCTTTAAAGGTTCTGTGCTTTTTTTCATACTTCAGTATCGAGCCGAGGGATAAAGATTCGGCCCTATGGCGATATAGGGATTTGTGGTTGTGGATTGGATGTTACTGTTCGTCATTGCGAAATTCCGGCCCCTAATCCCCAAACCCCTTTTCACTTCGACAAGTATAGAACAGCTTGTTTTTTTTTTCAAATGGTATTAAAGTAATTGACTGCAAAGGCGGAAGGCGTTATATTGAAAATGAAAATCATTTTCAAATCGGTAATCTAATGGCGCAACACGATTTTTTCGGACACATGTGGTGGCACGGAAGGCTTCGCGGACACGGCTACAGGATAACCGTACCGCGCCAGGTGATTCTCGACGTCCTGCACAGTAGGGAGGGCCACCTCAGCGCGGAGGACATCTACATAGAGGTGAGAAAGGAGTATCCGCAGATAGGGCTTACCACCGTCTACCGTACGCTGGAGCTTCTCGTTCGTATGGGTATCGTGTTCAAATTCGATTTCGGAGACGGGAGGTCGCGGTACGAGCTCTCCGAGGGCCCCGAGGGATTCAGGCACCATCACCATCTTGTCTGCTCGGTATGCGGGAGGGTGATAGATTATTCCGAGTACCTCGACAGCGAGCAGCAACTCCTCGATAAAACGGAAGCCGGCCTCTCGGAGAAATACGGTTTCAAGATCACCAACCACCTCATCAGGTTCTACGGACTGTGCGACAGGTGCCAAAGCGGGGAATGATTTTTTTTATTATTATATTGAAAACCGTTGTCATTTAGCGGCGTGAGCGGGAATAATGCTGCCGGCAGGAACATGTAAAAACAAAAAGCCTTGGTGCATGCTTCTGCATAGGAGATCGTACTAAAGTATATGCAAGAACAAACAGCAAAGAATAGGAGGAGGTAACAACAATGCCAGGTGGAGATAGAACAGGACCGGGCGGTTTCGGACCGATGACCGGGAGAAGGGCCGGCTACTGCGCGGGTTACTCAGTACCGGGTTATATGAACCCGGTCGGAGGATACGGTGGTTACGGACGCGGCAGAGGCGGAATGGGGGGCGGAAGAGGTAGAAGGAACTGGTTCTACCAGACGGGAATGCCGGGATGGTCGAGGGCCTCGTACGGCTACCCCGTATGGGGCGGGTACGCGTCGCCTGTTGCGCCCTACGCTAACATGCCGGTTCAGGCTCCGGCAGCAGAGATGGACATGCTGAAGCAGGAGGCCGACTACCTGCGTGAGGAGCTCAAGGCCATCGAGGAACGGTTGGATTCGCTCAAGAAAGAAAAAAAAGAGAAAAGCTGAAACTAAGCGTCCGAAGGGGGCGTGAATACAAACGCCCCCTTCGAGAATTTTGTACCACAGACGCCACCTTGAACTCGGGGAAGCCATGATTATCGCCGTTGCAAGCGGAAAGGGCGGGACGGGGAAAACGACGGTAGCGGTAAGCCTTGCGCTTGTCATACTCGAAGTACAGCTCTTAGACTGTGACGTCGAGGAACCGAACTCCCATATCTTCATACGTCCTGCGATAACGGACACGGAAGCCGTACCGATCCTCGTCCCGAAGATCGATGAAGAAAAATGCACCTCCTGCGGGCGCTGCAGCAGCGTATGCGTTTACAACGCGATAGCGGTGCTCGGCACTCACACCCTCGTCTTTCCGGAGCTCTGCCACGGCTGCGGGGCGTGCAGCTATTTCTGTCCCGAGGGGGCGATTGAAGAGGTGCCGCGAAACATCGGTACCGTCGAGGCGGGCTCGGGACGAGGCCTGAAGTTCGTCCACGGAATACTGAACGTCGGGGAGGCGATGTCGCCCCCGCTCATCCGGGCGGTAAAGCGGCATACCGATAAAAACCCCGTCACCATCATAGACGCGCCGCCCGGAACGTCCTGCCCGGTCATTACCTCCATAAAAGGCTCGGATTTCTGCATTCTCGTCACCGAACCGACCCCCTTCGGACTCAACGATCTCATGCTCTCCGTCGAGGTCTTAAGAAAGATGCGGATTCCGTTCGGCGCGGTCATCAACAGGTGCGACATCGGGAACAGGGAAACCGTCAGCTACTGTAAAAAGGAACGCATCCCGATCCTCATGGAAATACCCTTTCGGCGCGAGATCGCCAGTGCGTACTCGAAGGGAATACCCATCGTGGAAGCGGTGCCCGAATACAGGGGGCGGTTCATCGATCTGTATAAATCAGTCCTGAAACTGCAGGGTATGAATCAGTCATGAAAGAACTGCTCGTCATAAGCGGAAAGGGTGGGACGGGAAAAACGGTCGTTACCGGCGCGTTCGCTTCCCTTGCCGAGAATACGGTCATCGTCGACTGCGACGTCGACGCTGCGGACCTGCACCTTCTGCTGTCGCCGACGGTAAAGGAGGCGCACCTCTTCAAGAGCGGCCTGCAGCCCGTCATCGACGAGGAGCGATGTACGCGGTGCGGGACCTGCAGGACCGTCTGCAGGTTCGACGCGGTAACACCGAAACTCTCAATCTCTCATATCGATTGCGAGGGGTGCGGCTTCTGTGCGAACGCCTGCCCGGAACAGGCGATCGAGATGATCGAAAACGTATCCGGCGAATGGTATATCTCCGAGACGAGGTACGGTCCGTTCGTGCATGCCAAACTCGGCATCGCCGAGGAGAACTCCGGCAAGCTCGTCACGCTGGTGAAACAACAGGCAAGATCGGTGGCCGAGGAATCGGGAAGCGACCTCATCCTCATCGACGGGTCGCCCGGCATCGGGTGTCCGGTCATAGCCTCTCTTGCCGGCGTCGATTGCGCGGTTGTGGTGACCGAGCCCACGATTTCGGGGCTCCACGATGCGGGCAGGGTGATCGAAGTGGCGAAACACTTCGATGTCCCGGTGAAGGTCGTGGTGAACAAGTTCGACCTCAACGAGGAGATGACCCAAAAAACGGAGGAGTACTGCAGAAACAACGGTATCGCGGTTTTGGGCAAGATCCCGTTCTGCGAGTCGGTCGTACGTGCGACCGTCGAGGGAAAGACGGTCGTCGAGTACGACCACGGCGAAGCCAAACCGGCGATAGTGAAAATATGGAAAACGCTCGAAGAAGAGCTCGGTGTGTAATGCACGATATGAAATACCGATAAAAACCGATACGGCGGTTATAAATTTTACTATATTGTTAATAAAAGACCATCCAACATCGACAGTTGGAATAGTATCGGAAGATGTCGATTGCCGCGACGGGTGCGTTTTCTATGAGAACTCCGGCACATTCAGCGAACCACCGCATGCCGCAGTTTCTCGGTCTACAAAGCGTGAACGCACGCCGAACCTTGAACTACCATGATGAATGATCCGCCGGGAGACGGATTACAGCATAAAAACGGAGAGACGACGACTGATGGAGAAACCTACCGAAGCGCAACAAGACAGGGAAGCCGGGGAGAAACGGCTTAAAGAGAACCTCAAGAGGATCAAGCACGTCGTACTCGTCATAAGCGGCAAGGGCGGCGTGGGCAAGACGACGGTGGCGGTCAACCTCGCGTACAGCCTCTCCCAAGGGGGATCGAAGACCGGGATCCTGGACATCGACTTCCACGGTCCCAATATCGCGAAGATGCTCGGGATCGAGGGAAAAAGTCTTCTCGCCACCTCAGAGGGGATCACCCCCCATCCGGTTACCCCCACCCTGAGCGCGGTGAGCCTCGCACTCATCCTCCAGGAGCAGGACAGGCCGGTGATCTGGCGTGGCCCGCTCAAGATGGGGACGATACGTCAGCTGTTGAGCGACGTATACTGGGGAGACCTCGACTACCTCATCATAGACTCTCCTCCCGGAACTGGGGACGAGCCGCTCTCCGTGTGCCAGCTCATACCGGACCTCGACGGCGTCATCGTGGTGACTACACCGCAGGAGGTCGCAATACTAGACGCGAGAAAATCCGTGATGTTTGCAAAAGAGGTCAACGTACCCGTTATCGGCGTCATCGAAAATATGAGCGGCTTGACCTGCCCGCACTGCGGTGGAAAAATCGATCTCTTTTCGACGGGCGGCGGCGAAAAGGCGGCGTATGAGTTAGGGGTCCGGTTCCTCGGCAGGATCCCGATAGAACCCGAGATGGTACCGCTCGCGGATGCGGGAAAACCGTTCATCCATTTCCGAAAGGAATCGGAAACGGCGAAGCTCATGGACAGGATCGTGGACGAGATAAAAAACAGCCTGAAAGAGGACGAGTAGCGATGCCGACGTATGAGTACGAGTGTGCCGTCTGCGGCAGACGGTTCGAGCGGTTCCAGAAAATGAGCGAGGAGCCGTTAAGAGAGTGCCCGGAATGCGACGGAAACGTCAGGCGTCTCGTCACAGGCGGCGCGGGGTTCATCATGAAGGGAAAAAGCACGTTTACCTCCCGCGCGGCCGGAAAAACCTGCTGCGGCAGGTCGGAGCGCTGCGACCAGCCCCCCTGCAATGACACAGGCTACAACCGGTAACGGTCGCTTACGACTCAGCCCCCCTGCAATGACGCAGGCTACAACCGGTAACGGTCGCTTACGACTCAGCCCCCCTGCAATGACGCAGGCTACAACCGGTAACGGTCGCTTGCGACTCAGCCCCCCTGCAATGACACAGGCTACAACCGGTAACGGTCGCTTACGACTCAGCCCCCCTGCAATGACGCAGGCTGCTACCGGTAACGGTCGCGCGACCAGCCCCCCTGCAATGACGCAGGCTACAACCGGTAACGGTCGCTTGCGACTCAGCCCCCCTGCAATGACGCAGGCTGCTACCGGTAACGGTCGCGCGACCAGCCCCCCTGCAATG
>JAFGTF010000021.1 GCA_016934265.1 Spirochaetota bacterium | reverse complement strand
TGCAGGAGAGAGGGAATGAAACTGATGCTGAAAGGGGACCGCTGCCTTTCGAGCAAGTGTTCGATTACGAAGCACAAACTTCCTCCGGGCCAACTCCCGAGGAGACGAAGAAAGGTTTCGGAGTATGGGATGCAGCTTCGGGAGAAGCAGAAGGTGAAGCGGTATTACGGTCTTTTCGAGAAGCAGTTCAAGCGGTACTTCGAGATAGCATCACGGAGGAAAGGGGTAACCGGTGAGATTCTTCTGGTTCTCTTAGAGCAGCGTCTCGATAATGTCGTCTGCAGGCTCCATTTTGCTACCTCGAGGGCCATGGCGAGGCAGCTCGTGCGTCACGGGCACATACTCGTCAACGGCAGAAAAGTGGATATACCGTCCTACTTTGTCCGTGAGGGAGACGAAATAGAGGTGAAACAGCAAAGCAAGAAGCTCATACCGGTTCTCGAGAGCATGAAAAACGAATCGAGGGTGGGAACGGTGCCCTGGCTCGAGGTAAATCCCGACGACCTCAAGGGAAAGCTGCTATATCTTCCGAAACGGGAGGAGATAGACCTTCCTGTGAACGAGCAGCTCATAGTAGAGCTGTATTCGAAATAACCCTAGGAGAACGATGTATGGCACATAAAAATCTCTTGAAGGGGATGAAGAGGCCAAAGCAGATTGTTATAGAACATGATGGAGCGGGGGACAGCTATGGAAAGATCATCGCTGCGCCCCTCGAGAGGGGGTACGGAATAACCCTCGGCAACTCATTAAGACGAACGCTGCTTTCCGCGCTGCAGGGGTATGCAATTGTCGCGATACGAATCGAGGCGTATGACAAAGCGTCCGACGGCATGAAACTCATCAGCAGTGAATTCGACACGATACCGGGATTCGTGGAGGACACGATAGATTTTATTCTCAATCTTAAGGGCATACGTCTGAAGCTCGAAGACGAAGCGGAGAGCAGGACCGTTACCATCGAGAAGGAGGGGCCGGGAGAGTTTACGGCGAAAGAGATCGCCGTCGACGATAACATTACCGTGTTCAATCCCGATCACCACCTTGCCACTCTCGGCGAAGGGTGTAAGTTTTCCATAGATATACAGATCAATTACGGCAGGGGGTATCTCTCCGCAGAAAGCAATGTCGGGAATATCGAGACCATCGGTACGATCCCTGTAGATGCCATATTCTCACCCACAAAGAAGTGCAATTTCCACGTCGAGCCTGCCCGTGTCGGTCAGCGGGGGGACTACGACAAGCTGGTCATGGAGGTCTGGACCGACGGGAGCATCCTCCCCGAAGACGCGGTGGCGGATGCGGCGAAGATACTCAAGGATTACCTCGTCCATTTCATTAATTTCAACGAGGAGTTCGAAGACGAGGAGGGAGAAGTGGACGAGGAGGAGGAGCGTCTCAAGCAGGTCCTCGGCACTCCGGTTGAGGAGCTCGAGCTGTCCGTCCGTTCCTCGAACTGCCTCAGAAACATCAACGTGAAATCTATCGGCGATCTCGCGCGTCTCTCGGAGGACGAAATCTCGAAAACGAAGAATTTCGGAAAAAAATCTCTGCAGGAAATCAGGGACAAGCTCACCGAATACGGACTGACGCTCGGAATGAAGGAGATATTGGATAAAAGATTCGAAAAGGGCGAAATGGAGAAGCAGCAATGAGGCATCTGAAAAAGGGCAAGAGACTTGGAAGGGATAAAGAACACCGGGAGGCGATGTTCGCCAACCTCATTGTTTCCCTATTCCAGAACGAACGCATAAAGACAACCGTCGTGAAGGCAAAAGAGCTCAGACGAAGAAGCGAACGCCTCATTACAAGGGCGAAAGAGCCCTCACTGCACAACAAGCGCATCATACTCAGCAGGATAAAGGATAGAGACGCGGTTGCCAAGCTCTTCGACGATATCGCACCGCGGTATAAGAACGTACCCGGAGGATATACGAGGATAATCAGGCTCGGTCGAAGGCAGGGAGACGGTGCAGAGCTCTCATATGTGGAGCTTGTGGAAACGGAGTCGAGTGCTAAAAAGAAGAGCAAGGCGACGGCGAAGCCGGCGGCGAAGCCGGCGGCAAAGCCGTCTGCAAAAACGACCGTGGAAAAGAAGACGAAGAGAAAATCGCCCAAAGATTCAGCCTCCGATTCAAAATAAGCGAAATAGAATTTATCCTGCCGGGTTTAAGACGCCTGCTCGCTTAGAACACGGATGTTCGGTTCGGCAGGCAGACGGCGTACGTTGTTTTGCTTCATCACTATCGGATAAGGAGTAACAGTCGTTCGCATTCATACGGGCATATGCCCGGAGGCGGGACGCGGTGTGAACAGAGGTCGCACGGATGCCGTGTCAAATAAAGACACGCGATGCAGAATTACTCCCCTTTCGCAAATCGTCAACATCATCCTGTTCGCAGTGTTTGCGCTGGCCGTTAAAAGCTTCAGTGCCGTACTGCTGCAGTGTATGGTACTGTTACTCTCCTTCTTCCTTTGCGGGATCGGTTTTCGGGAAATATCCTTCAAACAGCTTGCCGCCCTCGGGCCTGTCATCGGTTTCGTCCTGATATTGAACTTTTTCCGCGGTACGGGTGAGATTCTTTTAGTCATCGGGCCGTTTTTAATCGTTAAGCAGGGGATCTTACGCGGCATACTCTATGCGGGAGTAATAGTACAGCTCTGGTTCATGAGTAAGCTGTTGACCATCGGCTTCTCCGAACGTCAGCTTCTGAAATCGGTATCGTCGGCCGAAAAAACAAGTGAGGCGCTCGGGCTGTTTCTCATGCTGTATTATATCCTCAGGATCTTTCATACTACTTACGGAGAGCTGAAAGTCTTCTTTTTTGGAACAAGGAAAAGATTGAAAGAACGTACGGTCCGGTTTCTCGTACACGCATTCGAGAGGGCGAATGAAGAGTACGACCGCATAGAAGACGTTCGTCATGAAGGCGGCGGTATTGAGGCGGGTGCGAGGAATATATCGAAAAGAACGATCGTTTCATGGGCGGACCTGACATCCCTGTCGGTGCAGGCCGGTGTACTGATTCTCGCGTATTTTATGAAAGACCTTTTTACGCGGCTGTGAGCGAGTGCGTAATACCCGGGCGCCTCGGGTGACCTGCTCATGAAAGACGGACATCAGGATGATGTACGCTCTCAGTCCCAGAATCCGGGCGTACTCATTGCCTCTATGGACCCGTCGTCCTCTGTGAAGATGAGATATCCTTCGATACCGTTTCTTTTCAGGAATTCGTATCCTTTGACGCTGCCCATGACGAACACGGCGGTGGCAATCGCATCGGCATATGCGGTATCCTCGTGAAGTACCGTAACGGACTTCAGGTTGCTTTCGGGATACCCTGTCATCGGGTTGAATAGGTGACTGTATCGTACACCATCGACGGTGAAGAATCGTTCGTAATCGCCGGAGGTGACGATTGCAGTATCGCTCTTTTGGACGATGCCGCGAATTTCCGATTCCCGCACCGGGTCCTGTATCGCAATCCTCCATTTCTTCCGATGTGCGTTTTTTCCGCTCACATAGATGTCGCCGCCCGCATCGATGAGAAAATCTTCGTATCCGAGGTCGGCTAACCCGTACCGGACGAGATCGACGATTCGTCCCTTTGCAATACCGCCGAGGTCGAGTTTAACTTCCACCGGTTTTTCCGCATACGTCTCGAAAATACTGACCCTTTCGTATCCAACATGCTCAAGCGCCCTTTGAATGCCCTCCGGCGACGGAAGATGAGGACTGTCGGTGTCGAAACCCCATTCCAGCATGAGAGGAAGAACGGTCGGGTCGAAGAAACCGCCGGTTTTATCGGCTATCGCCATGGCGTCGGAGATAATGCCGAAGAGCGTGCCGTTGTCACTCTTCGACAGCCGGGTACCGTCGTTGAAATCGGCCAGTGCGCCGCCTTCGATACGGTAGTCGAATATGCCGTCGAGTTTTCGGATAAGAAGGAAGCTATTATCTATTGCCTCGAGTGCTTTCTTTTGGCCGTCTTTTCGTACTATGAGTGTAATCTTGACGTATGTTCCGAGCTCGATGCCGGTCTGGGAAACGGGGATGTACCGTGCGCCGCAGGACGTAATCGTCACGACGAAGAGAAGGATGATCGTGGATTGGTACAGCCGCCGTTTTATCGACCTGCCCATCGACCGATTCGTCCGCCTCTTCATCGGCCGAAGAACCGGCCTTCTATGAGCTTCTGAAGGCTGCCGTTTTCCTTGATCTGCGATATGCCGCTGTTTATCCGGGAAAGAAGCTCGGTATTTTCCTTTTTCGCGGCGATCACATACCGTGCGCCGGTGAGGGGCTTGGGCTCTATTCGGAATATATCCCGGTACTCGGCGTTGAGATGAACCATTCTGGAGGCGGACGGCAAAGGACAGGCGACGGCATCGACGGCCCCGCGTGCCATATCTTCGAATGCCGCTTCTATGCCGTCGTATACCACCACACGAGCGCCGTGTTCCTTTTCCAAGAGCGGTGCGGATTCTCCGTCTTTCAACACGCCCACCGGCTTTCCCTCGAGCGATTCGGGTCCCGAATATGAGCCGAAATCCTCGGAAACGACCACCACCTCGCCGATCTCGAGGTAAGGATCCGAGAAGCTGAGCTCGGTGAACTCAGGCCGGGAGGTAGCTGCGGTGAGGGTGATTGACGATATGACGATGTCGTATGTCCCGTCGACGAGCCCCCTGTAGATGTTTTCCTTCATTACCGGCAAGAAGCTTATGGAAAACTTCTGCCGCTCGGCGATGAGGTTCATTACGTCGATATCGAATCCCGTGATCTGCTTTCCTTCGTCCACCATCTCCATGGGAGGGTTATCCGGGACCGTTCCGACCGTCAGTCGCTGTTTTTTCGAGATCTTCGCCCCGATTGTTACTGTTAAGACGACTACCGTAATGACGACGAATACTGATTTCCTCATGGTTTTCGACCTCAAAGAAATGTTTCTCTGTTATTCGACCGAATGCCGGGTACAGGCGGTGTATGCCGCTTGAATTTGGACCTTACGACAAGATCGACGACCCGTTTCACCGTATCGTGATCGTACCCCAGCGATATTATCTCTGTAGGGCTGTGATTATTTTCGATGAGAAGGAATAAGACCTCGTCGAGGGTCTCGTACGGAACACCTATCTCACCTTCATCGGTCTGATCTTCCCACAGCTCGGCGGTAGGCGGTCGATCCAGAACCGCTTCCGGTATCCCGAGCTCTTTTCCGAGGGCCCAGACCTCCGTCTTATACAGCTCTCCGAGAGGTTCGACTGCGCATCCTCCGTCCCCATACTGGGTGAAATACCCGGTGAGCAGCTCAGATCTGTTGCCCGTGCCGATCACGAGCCCACCGGTCTCGGAGGAGACGTTATACAGTATTATCATACGGATACGGGCCTGTATATTGCCCAGCCTGGCTTTAGAGCGTTCGTCAAGAAGAGAACGAAACGCCTCTACGAGTTGAGTGATATCATATCGGCGAAGTGTCCCGCCGAATTTTTGTACGACGGATTCGGCGTACATTTTCGACTCCGCCGTCGAGAATGCAGACGACATGATGACCCCGATAGTGTTTTCCGGCCCGAGCGCCTCGCAAGTCACAGCGTATGAAACGGCGGAATCCACTCCGCCGGAGAGCCCTATAATACCTTTGCCGGCACCGGCGTCCCTCGTATAGCGGGCGATGAATTCGACGATATGCCTTCTGATCCGTTGCAGCGAGTGTTTGTCCCTCGCGAACATTCGAACACCTATCCTCCGGACACAAGCCGCGAGACATCCCGTCTCGAATAGAACGCTTCAAGCGGTACGCCCTCGCCCGTGATATACTCCTTGCGGGCTCCGTTGATCAGGATTGTGACCTTATCCACCGCGTCGAATGAGAAGCAGGTGAGCAGTATCTGTGAAAGCTCGAGCAGGATCGCGGCCCTGCCTTGGTAGTTTTCCTCCAATGATTCGCTAAAATCGATTGTGAGGTGGCCGTTTTTGATACCGGCCGATATGAGTTTCGTTCCACCGGGGATGAAACTTATGACTCCTGCGTTTTTTTCGCCCGGGGTGACCCCCTCGAGCAATATTTCCAGCGTTTTTGTAATGGGAGAATCCTTATACTGAACGGTGCGTTTTACCCCGAAAGGTTCTGCACTGCCGTCGCCTTCGTCGATCTTAACGAAATAGACGGTGGCCTCGATGCTTTTCGTTCGTATCGTCTGCGCCCCGGGAGGTTTTTTGACATCTTCGCCGGTTTCCTTTTTTTCTTCAGGAGGTGTAGCGGCTGCGGGCTCTTTCTCAGCAGGCTTTTTGATGGATCCGGCGGGTTCGGGCGGTGTCTCAGGCTCATTTACGATATCCGTCTTCGGCGGTTCGACGATTTTTTCGGTCTGTTTCTGAGTCACCTCGGCCGCTTTTTCACCGAAAACCTTCAAGGACCTGAAGGTATCCTTAAAGGAGCCTTTGCTCCTGTAGAGAACCACGATGACGATGACGATGAGAATTAGAAGCCAGAACAGGCAACCTGTTTTACCTAACTTAAGACCCCGTTTTCCTCTTGCCATTTTATGCAATATAGGTTTCAATTAAACAATTGTCAAGCATTAGCGATTGTTGTAATTTCAACCACGGGAAAGAATAATGAGAGACGTGCGTGTGAGTGCCGGGTGTGTTCTTTTTTTATTTTTTTCCGTAACTTCTTTTCTCTATCCGGTGTCGAAGACGCGGGAGACCGACAAGGAGGCCGGGCTCGACCTCTTGACCCTGAGTATTAACGGCCGCCCGCTCCGGGTCGAAATAGCTCGCACGCCTTCCGAGCGCCAGAAGGGACTGATGCACCGGGATCACATAGATCCCGACTTCGGGATGCTATTTGTTTTCAAAGAAGACCGGATTCTGTCGTTCTGGATGAAAGACACCGGTATTCCGCTGTCGATAGCTTTTTTGGATAAAAACGGAAAAGTTACCGATATATTTGATATGGAGCCCTTCTCGTTGGATACGGTTCGCTCCTCTACACCGTGCCGGTATGCCATTGAGGCTCAAAAAGGCTTCTTCAGACGGGCTGGCCTCAGGGAGGGAGATACGGTACGAATCGACCTGGTCGAATGACCGATGCGGCATACGCTTCTACCAACGTGGAGCGGAACAGCTTTTCCTCAGGAGATACGACAGGACGTTGTTTATGAAACGAGACATCAGAACGCGCGATCTCTTATATAAAGGCCTCATAACACGGGTGTTCTCCACCGGCCCGTTATTCGGGAAGAAATGGGCCGCTCGGATGTTCTGTGCGGGTATGGTCGTCACGGCCTTTTTATTGTTTTTCGGACCGCGGGAGGTATATGCCGCCCGGCACAAGATCCTGGTGTATTGTTTTAAAAACGTCTCGGGTGAAGAACGATACGACGAGCTGGCCTACGCACTGCCGAAATGTATCTACAGCGAAATGAAGAAAAGGCTTCCCGACGGCGATATCAGCGTCATCGACACCGGGAAACTGAAGCCCTATCTCGATGGGAAAAACCGGAATCTATTCGAAAGCGAAGTTATTTTGGAGATAGCCGAGCGGCGCGGAATCGACGAGGTCGTGTTCGGGCAGTTCTATGTTGAATATGGAAAACCCGTACTGATCGGCAAGGTGTACTACATTGAAAGCGGTCTGATCCTCGACATTCGGGAGTCCAACGAGGACTACTACGGCGCCTTGGGGGATGTGGAGGCACTCTCCGTCGATCAGGTTTCGGCATGTGAAATCGAAAAGGCGGGACGGGTATACCGGCCGGATTTCAAGACAGCGGTGAAGACGGGCGAGCCTTTGACGGTACGGCACAACCTCTCTTTGGATCTCGGTATCGTGATACCGCTTTCAGAGTGGAGCGATCTGTTTACGTACGGTGTTTCAGGAGTATATTTCTACACGCTGTTCCCGAAAGAGGACACCTTCCCCCTCGGTTTCGGCTTCCAAACCGGGTTTTCTTATTTTTCCAGAGATGCCGATGAGTATTATAAGGAATCCGAGCTTTTCCTGTTCCCGGTTGGCGTAATGGTCCGCTATAAAGCTGAGTTCAAGGGGTTTCTAGAAGGGATAGCGGCGGACATCGGGGTGGGCGGCTGCTTCTCGAGGCTTTTCGTCGGGAATACCCTTACGACGTCCACGGATCCGTATATACGGACGGCGCTGCACGTGATGTTAGCCCCTCTCAAGGACCATCATTTCTCCCTGACCTTCAGTTATACCGGTGTGGGGTACAAGGATACGCCGATGGACCTGCTGGGCGCTGAAGCAGGCGTGGTCTTCTATTTCTGAATAAAGGAGCCTTCCTGAGGTGTTGAAAAAGTTACTCTTGTATCTTATGGTTCTTTGTATCGCCTGTTGGACCGGATACGGGTATGAGTTCTTCATCAACAGCGAACCGATACACGCGTCGGTCTATTCGGGGGAGACGTTTTTGGGGAAGACGCCTCTTCGTCTCGTCGGGGAAGAATCCCGCACATTGCTCTTCACAATACGAAAGGATGGGTATGAGGCGGTACGAGAAGAGGTGGCGCTCACGGAAACGGGGGAGAGGATGCGGTTTTTTTCCCTCTCGCCCGAACGCGTCAGCATAGTGCTGGACCAGAAGGGTAGTAATGTGCTCCTCAACGAGGTTTCAGCAGGCGAGTCTCCTCTCGTAATCAGCGGCCTGCCCGACGGGACCTACAAAATAGAAAAGAGTCGGAACGCAATCTCCATTTCGAATGCCGAGTACAGCCACTCGATGCGCACCACTGTCACGGAGACTATCTTCTCCGGTCTGCTGTTTTCTGGCTCGGTCGCCGGAATGGCCCATCTGCGGGGCATAGGCGACACAATGAACGCACACGCATTCGGTTTCGCGTCGGTCGTGTTCGGCACGATCCTGACCTATAATCTGTTCAAGCTCTCGAAGATCTCCATTGAAGAAAAGAAGGACAGGATCCAGATGAGCGGAGTCTCGGTCCGTGAGTTTACCGGAACGGATGATCGTGATACCTTTACCGAGGGGATGTCTCATATCGGAAAAGAAAAGTGGGAGGAGGCTGTACGTCAGTTCTTACTGGTGATAAACCTGCATGAAGACTCTCATTTTGTGCCGGTAAGCTACTACGAAGCCGGCTATGCGTATTTACAAGCCGGAAACTATCCGAAAGCGCTGCAGTATCTCAAGGATTTCGTGTATTCGTACCCGATTTACGAGCTGTTTCCCTACGGAGTACTCCATCTCTTCGACGTCCAGCTCCGCCTCGGCAGGCCCGCCGACGCACTTTCGGACTACGAAAGCCTCAGGCCCCTATATATCGACGACACAAGCGGTATGCTCCATGCCGACTACTACGACCGCATGGTGACTATGTTCGAGAAAACGGGCGGGACGAGGCGTGACATACTCGACGACCTCTTATCGGAGCTCGACCGGTACCTCGACACCTATCGCTCTTCCCCAAACTACAGTAAAATCCTCCTTTTAAAGGGAACCCTCCTCTACCGCTGGCTCGACAAAAAGGAGGGTGCTTTTGTTTTTGAAGAAATAAAAGAACGGTATCCACATGATACGGAAACAATGAGAGAGGTTGAACGCATCTTACATGAGTGAAAAGGTCCTTTGTTTCAGCTTGAACGGGTTCACGCTTGCTGTCGATCCCGACCAGGTCGAGAAGATACTCATCAACAAGCATCCCGGGAGGGAATCCTTCATCCTCGAGACGGGAGTCGAAGTTCGGAGCCTGAAATCGTATATTCCCCTTCCTGAAAGAGAAAAGACAGTACCGGCAGAAAACATTCTGTTCATAAAAGACCAGAAAGACTATTACGGCTTCACGGTCGACAGAATCGTCGGGTATCTCACGCTGAAGGGGGCCGAGAAAGAGTCCCTGCACAAGCCCGATACGCCGATCCAGTACTTCATCAGAAAAGAGGGCATGCTCATACCCGTCATGGATCTCCAATACGTGACGAACAACGAGAACAGCGTCGGCGACGACGACATAGAGGAGATCGTGAGCACCGCAGGCGAGGATGTCGATACCGAACCGTCCGGTACGGAACAGGAGATGTTCGAGGAGGTAAGCCGTGACGAGATATTCAGCGCAATAGACGAGGAGATCAGCAAGAACAAACAGCTGGGCTACACCGACGAGGCCATACATTCCGAGAAGAAGGGTGTGGTACTTCCGCTTTTGGTCAACATTGCGATTGTCGCCGTTTTCCTCGCAGGCTTTCTCTTTTATCTTACGACCTCTAGGGAGCGGGTTAGGGATCAGGAAGTCGCGGGCAGTATCTCCGGGGTCGAGGAAGAGGTGATCAGAGAGATTCAGCGCAAGTCGGAGGAGGAGGTGGCGGAGCAGAAAGAGAAGCTTCGCGCAGCACGTTCGAGGCTTCAAACGCTGCAGCAGGAGAAAGAAAATTTCCTCAAGAACCAGGACGTGATCCTCGCCCAAAAAGAGGACGTACTCCGGGAGGCGTACGAAAAAAGACTCGCCGAGGCACAACAAAGAATTCGGGCGAGCGGCTCCGAAGACGCGGATGCGGAGTTCGAAGCGGAGCGGGAGCGGCTCTATCAGGAATTTTTGCGCTCGACGACGCTTGCGCGGCAGGAGATCGACGATGTCAAAGCGGAGTATGAGGAAGCCCTTCGCCGGCAGGAGAGCGAAATACGGCAGGAGGTAGATGTTTACAGCAAGCGTATCGGCGAGATAGAGCAGCGTCTCAAAGAGGAGCAGGTGAAACTGAAGGAGTCCGAGGAGCGCTTTCAGAGTACCGTACAAAAGCAGCAGGAGTATGAGACCTTCAGACGCCAGCTCAATACCGTATACAACAGGGCGTTGAATGCGTTCTCGAGACGGGATTATGAAACCGGCATATCCGAGCTCAAGACGATCCCGCCGATAATCGACAAAGCGAAGAAAAGCGGTATCGGTGACGATACCGGCCTCGGCGTAGAGGAAAAGCTCGCCGACAATCTGCTCTATCTCGCACAACAGGAGAAGAACCGTATTGACCTGAACCAGATGGGTCGTGAAACCTACCGTGCTGCAGGCGATCTCGAAAAGAGCGGCAACCTCAAAGAAGCACTCTCCCGATACTTCACCGCGTACACCGTTTCAAACGACGGTGGGCTCAAACAGCGGGCGTATGTCAAGGCCGAAGCGATCATGGACAGGCTGTACGGAGAGCGAAGCAATGCGCAGTCGATGGAGGTGGAAGAGAAGGCGCAGCGCGCCTTCGAACGGGCGATGGCGTACAAGAATGAAAAGAGGTACGGCGAAGCGCTCGACAGCCTTCATGAGGTGGTAACGGAGCACGGCGGAAGCAGCAAGAGCAGGGACGCGCTGGACGAGATCGTCGAGATCAACGAGCTGATGTCGAAAGAGAAGGAGGCCTCGCTTCTGCTCGACAGAAACGGCGAGGCTTCAAAGATCATGGATCAGGCTTCGGAGTCGTACGAGCGCGGGTATTACGCGGAGGCGCTTACGCAGTACCAGGATGTACTCGAGCGTTACGGGGACACCGACCATGCAAAACACGCCCTCGACGAGGTCGTGCGGATCAATGACGAGATGCGGGAATTTCAGGCTAAGCCACAGATCACCATGCGGGGACCGGAATCCGGCACCGGAGTGGTGATACAGGCGCTCACACAAAACAGCCTGCTGTTCAGTCTCGGCAGCGAGGACAACGTTAAAAGCGGAGAGATTATGCAGCTGTATCGGAAAGAGGGCAGCTCTCTCGTCTTTATAGGCAGTCTCAAGGTGACGGAAGTCTATCCGACCATTTCGAGAGCAACCGCCGTCTACTACGAGCGGAAACCGCAAGAGGGCGATATCGTAACGTTCTGACCCCCGCTTAATGCTGTCAGGGAGCGAAATTCGCGAAAAGAAGGGTTTTAGCAGTCTTTTTTTTGGTCATTGAAGGATATCCACGCTTAGGACATACCGGTATCTTACGGCTTTGGAGAGGGTCGTGCCGTCGGATACCGCTTGATACCGTGAACCGTTTTGGTCCCTACATCGCTTCGCGGGATATGGAATAGAATTTATGGTATAAAATTTATGGATCTTCTCCAATTTCGTTGCTGATATATGATTATCAATCACGCGAGTTATTAATGGAACAAAGGGTAAAAGCTCTTTAGTTTTGT
>JAFGTF010000020.1 GCA_016934265.1 Spirochaetota bacterium | reverse complement strand
GTAGGGTGGGAAGTGGGGGGGTAGGGGGGTGGGGGGGAGAAACATTTGCAATTCGTCTCTTCTTACCGTACACTATAACAGGTAAAAATTCCCTCTTCAAAGTAAAAGGAAGGATATTGCCGAGCAAAGACCCCAGAGTCTGAAAAAATGACTTTTACGGATACCGCTGTTCGCGAAATTATCGAAAAACTGCAAGACCACTACCATACCTTTTACGGGAATCAGTTCATACGGTACTACCTGCTCGACTCCAGGATTCCGAGGAGTATCTGGCTAGATATCGAGACCCTGCTGGATTCGGAAAGGGAGTTCGACGGGCTCAAGGACGTATACGAGCGGATACTCTCCTTCACCTCTTTCGTATCCGACATAAAAAATACGATCCTGCCGAAAATGATGGAGGACTCGCGAAGCCGGCTCCAGAAGATGTCGCCCGACAGCAGGATCCTGTTCAAAATGACTCTCTCAAACCTCAATGAGAATATCAGGATATTCAAGGAGATCATCGGCGAGCTTCTCTCAAACGTCAAGCGGGTGGACGCGGCAACGCATACCGAAGGGAAAGCGGTATATGCCAGGCTGTCGTATGTCAGTGAGATCGATGAGAAACTGAGGCTCTGAGCCGGAACGTAAAAAGACCCGCGGCATCATCTCGAAGCGACGTGTGGTTGCCTTCATCGCTTTCTTGTTTTCATACTGAGTATGATGCGGTGCAGTATAATTTCGCTTAGATTCGATAAAGAGAGCGTATTCGGCAAGACGGAAAATTTGATAAATTGTAATCGGTGGGCGATACTTTATATACCGCCAGGATCCCGTAGGCAAGAGGTTTGTACTTCATGAGAATAAGGGAAAAGCTGCTGACATCAATCTTATTGATTGCAATAGTGCCGCTTTTATTAATCAGCGTGTCGTATTATGTGGTTATTAAAAAAGTGATAATCAATCAGGTTATCAACCATCTTGATTCGGTCGCTACGGTTCAAGAACAGAGAGTGATTGAAATAATCGATCGAAATTTCGAAAGGCTGGATCTTATTTCCAGCAGGACCCAGCTTCGGATCAGCATGAGTGAATATCTGATTGAGCAGAACCATAAAGCACAGCAAAAGATGAACAGGATACTCCACGATGCGCGGGCATCGATCGGCGATTTCAGGCAGATCTCGGTCATCGGTCCTGACGGTACGGTAGCGGCTTCCACGGACGGCAAAACGATAGGGAATAATTGTGCCGAGAAGGAATATTTCAAAGACGGGCTGGAAAGAAAAACTTTTAGCGACTTCTTTCTCGATATAAACGGAAACCTGCGTGTACGGCTGAGCGGGCCGCTTTTTTTGAACCATTCGGCATTGGGCGTTGTCGTATTAGATATCATACTGGATGATATAGAGCAATTGTCGAGGGATTATACCGGTTTGGGGGAGACGGGGGAGACGATTATTGCGCTGAGAGACAGCAATGGAGACGCATTGATATTGAATCCGCTGCGATTCGATCAAAATTCGGCTCTTAAAAAAGTTATTCATGCCGACGCTACGAATCAGTCGATAACGGTGGCGTTGATGAAAGAGGAACGGCCGATGGTGAATGCGGTCGATTACAGGGGGGTGCCGATCATCGCGGTCACCCGCTATATCGAGAGAGCGGATTGGGGGCTGGCCGTAGAAATAGACACAGAAGAGGCGCTTCGCCCCATCTCGCGATTGTCTCTCGTCGTGGGAATCAATATTTTTGTTTATTTAGCAATTGTAATAGTATTGGCACTCATTCAATCCAAGACGCTGACAAAGCCCATTATTACACTCACACAAGCGGCGAGGAAGATAGGCGAAAACGGTCACGCGCGCGCGACAGTGGATGTTACAGCGAACGATGAAATGGGTATACTGTATCGGGCATTCAATGAAATGACCCGGAAGCTTTTTCAAAGCCAGGAAAACCTGAGGCTTCAGATAGAAAGAATGCCGATCGGATTGATAATGTATGATACGGATCTGCAAATTCATACTTGGAATCCCGCAGCCGAGAAAATATTCGGTTTCACGAAAGAAGAGGCGATGAGAAAGAATCCGTATGAATTGATAGTACCCCCTGAGGCGCGGGATCATGTGGATGCTATTACTAGTCGATTGATTGAAGGGGAGATGGATGCGAATAGTACCAATGAAAACATTACGAAGGGCGGCCGCAGAATACTATGCGAGTGGACCAACACTCCTTTGAAAGACGGAAGTGGGAAGGTAATCGGCATCCTCGCAATGGTGAGGGATATTACGGAAAAGCACACCCTGGAGAAGCAGCTTCAGCAGGCGCAAAAACTGGAAGCGGTCGGCAGGCTGACGGGAGGGGTCGCGCACGATTTCAATAATACGCTTTCCGCAATTATCGGATACACGGATTATATTCTCCGCAAGCTTGATACAAAAGACGAAAACCGCCAGTATCTGCAGGAGATAAAAAAAGCGGGCGAGAGGGCCGCTGCGTTAACGTATCAACTGCTCGCCTTCAGCCGCAAGCAGGTATTGAAACCGGAAGTAGTGGATATTAACGGTTTAGTCACCGATCTCGAGAAGATGATCAGGCGTATCATCGGCGAAGATATTATACTGGCAGTCAAGCTGCAAACGGATATAGGCCGGATTAGAGCCGATCCGTCGCAGGTAGAACAGGTAATCATGAACCTGGTTATCAACGCTCGCGATGCAATGAAAACGGGGGGAAAGCTGACGATAGAAACCTCCGATGTCTTGCTGGACAGAGATTATGCCGATCATCATATAACGGTACAACCGGGGTCGTATGTAATGCTTGCGGTAAGCGATGACGGCGAGGGAATTGACAGGGAAACTCAAGAACATATTTTCGAGCCGTTTTTTACCACCAAGGAAAATAAAGGAACGGGTCTTGGATTGGCAACGGTTTACGGTATCGTAAAACAAAGCGGGGGTAACATCTGGGTTTACAGTGAACCGGGGCGGGGGACGACATTCAAGATCTATCTCCCGAGGGTCGATGAGGGGGTTGTTTCAAAGAAGGAAGCCGAACGGGTAATGGAAACTCTGAAAGGAACGGAAACCGTACTGGTAGTCGAGGATGAGTACACGGTGAGAAATATGATCAGTCTTGTGCTGAAAAGTTATGGATATACGGTCTTTGAGGCCGGCAACGGTCCGGAGGCCATCGACATTTTCAATAAACACAAAGAACAGGTCGATCTCTTGCTGACTGATGCCATCATGCCCAAGATGAACGGCAAGGAATTGGCGGAGCGGGTTACGGCGATAAATCCGCATATCAAAGTACTGTACTCTTCCGGGTATACGGATAATATCATCGTGCAACATGGTATTTTGGAGGAAGGAATCAATTTCCTGCAGAAGCCGTTCGCACCCTCTCTTCTGTTGCGAACGGTGAGAACGGTTTTGGATAAAACGGACTAGGCCGGGGCGGTCGTTGGGGCTACCGGGCCAGCCATCCCCCGTCAACGGCGAGTGTATGACCGGTCACGTAGGAGGAGGCGTCGGAAGCGAAAAACACCGCCGCGCCCTTCAGATCCTCGGGCAATCCCCACTTGCCCATCGGTATTCTGCCCAACAGCTCCGCGCTTCTTTTGGGATCGTTCCTCAAAGGCTCCGTATTATCGGTTGCCATATATCCCGGCGCGATGGCGTTTACATTTATATCGTACTGCGCCCATTCGTTTGCCAGCAGTTTCGTAAGGCCCATAACGCCGCTCTTGCTGGCGGTATACGAAGGAACGAGTATCCCCCCCTGAAATGAGAGCATCGACGCGATATTGATGATCTTCCCTCCTCCGCCCTGTTGAATCACCCTTCTCGCAAACGCCTGGCAGAGAACGAACAACGACTTCAAGTTCAGATTCATCACGTCATCCCAGTCTTTCTCGGTAAACTCGATCGATTCTCTTCGGCGTATTATCCCCGCATTGTTTACCAGGATGTCTATTCTTCCGAACCGCTTTACCGCTTTCTCGACGATCCCGTTTACGGGTTTCTGGGACCGCAGGTCGGCGGATATCCCGATAAACTTCCTGCCCAGGCTTTCTATCTCCTTTTGCGTTTGAACGGGGTCGGTCTGATTGTATACCCCTGCGATATCGGCACCGGCCTCGGCAAGACCGACGGCGATGCCCCTTCCCAGGCCTCTTGCGCTTCCGGTGACGATGGCCACTTTGCCGTTCAATCTGAATTTATCTACTACCATTGTTTTCTCCTAGAAATAAACTCGGCATCGGATTACTTCAGTATGTCCATGGGAACGGAATCCATGTCGGTAAAGGTCTGGTTTTCACCGACCATTCCCCAGATGAAACTGTAGTTTCTCGTCCCGACACCCGAATGGATCGACCAGTAGGGAGATATCACCGCTTCTTCATTCCTCACAACGATATGCCTCGTCTCTTCCGGCTGACCGATGAGATGAAACACAACGGCGTCCTCGGCTACGTTGAAATAAAGATAGACCTCCATCCGCCGTATGTGGGTATGGCACGGCATCGTATTCCATATATTGTTCGGCTCGAGCTCGGTGAGACCCATGACGAGCTGGCAGCTTTTTACCCCTTCGGGATGTATATATTTATAGATCGTTCTCTTGTTCGATTCACTCGGCGCCCCGAGATGGATCGGTTCGGCCTGCGCGATCCCGATTTTTTTGGTGGGGAAGGATTTATGTGCCGGTGCACAGTTCAGATAGAATCTGGCGGGATCGGCTTTGTCCTCGCTCGAAAATACGACCTTTTTCGTGCCCGTTCCCGCATACAGGCAGTCCTTTGTATCGAGCGTGTACTCTGTATCGTCGGCTGCGATTTTTCCCTTTCCGCCGATATTGATGATTCCCGCCTCTCGCCTTTCAAGGAAATAATCCGTCCCTATGTTTATATCCGTTTCGAGGCGGATGGGTTCCTTTACGGGAACAACGCCGCCCAGTATGATCCGATCGAAATTCGTATATACCAGTGTGATCTCGCTCGGCTTGAACAGCTTTTGTATCAAAAACTCCCTTCGCAGCTTCTCGGTATCATAGTGTCTGGCGTCTTCCGGATTTATCGAATGTCTGATTTCCATAATATTCACCTTTCTAAAGATATGGATTTTATTTCATCAGCAATCCCGGCAGCCACATGCTCAGGGAGGGCAGCAGGGTTATTAAAATCAGGGTAACGGCATTGGCCACGAGGAAGGGGAGGGCCCCCCTGAAGATCTTCCCTATGCCCAGCTTGGATATGGCGGAGGCGACGTTCAAGCACATGCCGACCGGCGGGGTGACCAGACCGACGGCCAAACCGCAGATGAGAATTACCCCGAACTGCACGCCGGACATCCCAAGAGCCTCGACCGCAGGTAAAAAGACCGGGGTGAGAAGCAGTATCGCCGGGCTTACGTCCACAAAGGTGCCGGTGAGAAGTATGATAACGTCGATGCAGAGCAGGATGACGACGGCCGGCACGTTCAGCCCGGTAACGAACGCGGCCACGAGCTGGGGGATCTTCTCGATCGCCAGTATCCAGACGTAGAGCTGTGACAGGGCGATGATGATCATGACGGTGGCGCTCGTCATGATCGCGGACTTGAGGATCGGGGGGATGTCTTTAAGCTTCAGCCCCCGTATAATGACGATCCCGACGATCAGGGCGTACAAAACGCCTATCCCCGCCGACTCGGTCGCGGTGGCGATGCCCAAGACTACCGAGCCGACGACGAACACCGGCATGATAATGGCAAGGATCGATTTTCGAACCCTTACGAACTGTTCCTTTCTGCTGAGCTTGATATCCTCCCTCGGGTATTTCTTCCTATAGGAGATGCCGATCGTGATCACCAGCATGAAAAGGCCGATCATGATCCCCGGGATGGCGCTCCCCAAGAACAGTTTTCCCACCGACTCCTCGGCCACCAGGGCGTATACCACCATAGGTACGCTAGGCGGAATGATCATCCCCATGGTGGAGGAGGCCACGGTGATCCCGCTGGAAAATTCCGCCGAGTAGCCTCTGTTCTGCATCTCCGGGATCAGCACGGCGCCGATCGAGGCGGTGTCCGAAACCGAGGAGCCGGAGATACCGCCGAAGATCATGCTGGCCAGAACGTTCACCGCACCCAGGCCGCCCCGCAGCCTGCCCACGATGAGGAGGCTGAAATCTATCAGCCGGGTGGTGATGCCGCTTTTGTTCATCAGAAGCCCCATGGTGATGAAAAGGGGCAGCGCGATCATGGCGTAGGAGTTCATTCCTGCGAACAGGCGCTGCGGAAGAACCGGCAGCAGCTCGGGATGAACGATCAGAAAGTAGCAGAACCCGGAAAGCCCGAGAGAATAGGCTATGGGTATTCCCAAAACGAGAAACACGACCAGGCTGACGAGCAGGATGATCATGCCGTGCCCTCCTTCGATGTCCCGCTTCCGTCCGTGATCGCGTTCAGAATGTGATACAGGCAGTAGAGGATGACCAGGCCGCAGCCGATCGGTATGATGAGCTGTATCGTTCGATTCGGCAGTCTCAGGACGGGAGATTCGAAGCCCCCGACCGTCCTGATCCAGGGAATGCTGTAAACGATCATCACCGCATTGATGAAAGCGATGAATAGAAAACCGAGGACATCGACAAACGGTCTGGCGCGCCGTGAAAGCTTATCCACGAACCAGGTGATCTTTATATGCTCTCTCCTGCCCAGGGCGACCGCGGCGCCGATGGCGGTGGTGTAAATGAACAGGTACTCCATCACCTCGTTTCCGCCGATGATCGTTTCGTTGAAGCCGTAGCGGAGTATCACCAGAACGATCGTCAGCGCAAGGATGGCGAAAAAGAAGACCGTTATCGCGACTTCCAATACGGCAGACAGTATCTCGAACGCTGCAGAGAAACCTTTCGTCTTCTTCATACCCGCGCCTCGGCAATGGTACGGATAGGGTGCCGGCATGAAAGCGCCGAAATTCTCTTGCCCGGCACCCTCCGTTGGTTTTTTAAGCTGTCGGCGGATCAGCCTTTGGCGATCCGCAACGCCTCGTTGATGTCCTCCCAGCTGAAGAAGCCGTCGTCAACATAGGACTGCCAGACCGACTTCACCGCCTCGCGGAACTGATTGGTCGCCGCCGGCGTGAGCTCGTTGACCTGAAGTTTGTCTTTCAGGATGTAGAAGTAGTCCTTCTCGGAGTTCAGCCAGATCGTATCGCTGTAGATCATGGTAGACTCGGCCACCGAGTCGAAGACCGCTTTCAAATCGTCCGGCAGGCTGTTGTACCAGCCGGGGTTGACGTAAAAGGGGTCCGGGTGAAGCTGCCAGTTGACAACGGAGAGGTACTTCTGCACCTCGTAGAACTTCATGTCCACAGTGTTGGAAAAGGGGTTCTCCTGCGCTTCGACCACGCCGCTTTTCAGCGCCATGTACGTTTCCGTGTATGCCACCTGCTGGGGGTTGGCGCCCAGGGCCTTGAACGTCTTGATGGTCATGTCGATCGGCGGCGTCCGCATCTTCAGACCCTTGAGGTCGGAAGGATTTTTGATCGGTTTCACGTTCGAAGTGATATTGCGAAACCCTCCGGCCACACCGCACGCCGGTATGTAGATACCGTTTGCAAGCGCTTCCCGGTTGATCTTGTCTCCGAACTCGCTTCTCATCAGCCGTATGACCTGGTCGGTGTTCTCGAACATGAACGGCAGGGTGTAGAGCAGATACTTCTTGTTGGCCCTTTCGAACAGGCCGCCACGGCACCCCTGGACCGAACCGGTGACCACCATGTCCAAGACCTCCGCCTCTTTTCCAAGCACGCCGGAGAAGTACAGCTCGACCTTGATGCGGCCGTTGCTCGCCTTCTCGAGCTGCTCCTTGAAGAGCATCATCGACTTGCTTCGGGGATGGTTTTCAGACTGGGTATTGGCGTACTTGAACAGGTATACTTCCTTTCCGGCCGTTGTCTCGGACGTCGGTTTCTCTGCCGATGCGATTACCGCCGATGAAAACGCCAGGCCGGCTCCCAAAAGGACGATCAAAAAAAACAATCCTACTCTTTTCATCGCAAGCCTCCTTTATAAGGTTGTCTTTTTTATTCTGCCTGAACTATGCTGCGGTGATCATTCGAAGTTACGCTCCTAATTTTTTTGAAATTTCAGCAGCCGCTCTTATCACCTCCTTTGCAGTGGATTGAACCATCTCCGGTTTGAAGCGGATAGTAGTAGCGGTAATTCCTATTGCGGCGACGGTTTTACCGAACGCGTCCGTGACGGGTGCGGCGAGACATCGGACGTTTTCATAGAACTCCTCGTCGTCGACCGCATACCCCTGATCGTGAATTGTATCGAGCTCTTTTTTCAATCCACTGATTGTGGTAATGGTGTTTTCAGTTCTTTTTTCCAGGACGATTCCTTGAAGAAATCCATCGATATTTTCACTGCCGATAATGAACGACAGCAGGATCTTTCCCGTCGCTGAACAATGAAGGGAAACCGCCGTTCCCGGGCGGGAAGAAATCTTTACCGGATGCGGGCTGTCGCATACCTCGAGAATCAGGCTCTTCTTGTCCGACAACACCGCCATATGCGATGTTTCGCCGAGCGTAATGCTGAGATCGTAGAGAAACGGAATTACGAGGTTTCTAAGCTCCATTCTCGAGAGCGCGGCCATACCGAGCTTGATTACCCGAAACCCCATTTTGTACTTGTCGCCCTCTTTCTCGATCACACCTTCGGTTTCCAGCGTATAGAGGATCCTGAATACCGTTGTTTTCGGTATGGAGGTTTTTTTACTTATTTCCTGGAGCGTCAGCCCGCCGTCGTTCGAAAGGATCTCGAGAATCGAGAAACTGTTCTTGAGGCTCGGTACTATGTAGTTGTTTTTCATACGGTGTCGTTTTATATATGGAATATCATTCCTAATATAAAATTCAACCATATCTCCGTTTGTTTGTCAATATTTTTTTATGTAACCGGTTTTTGGCAAGCGGTGAATCTTTCTTGTTCCGGTTCGGGTTACTATCACCGTTCCGGCGAAAAAGGGCCAAAGCGGATTCGACCCTTTTTATATGCCTTGCACCGGTAACTATTTTAAATGGTTTTTTTTAACACTGAAATATTTGCGATTATCGTTTTATTGCTTTAATATGTATCATAAAGAAAACACATATATGACTTTTCCACCGTTATCGAGAACAAAAGGAAACAAAAAGGGGGGGCGGACCGTTCGATTTTTACGGTAGGGAGGCTTTCGCATTCACCGCAAGAGGGTGAGAGGTGAGGCGGGGTACACACCGTATACGGCATGCCGGCCGCCGGCTTTGAAGTAGAGAAGATGAATATGGATAATGATTTGGTTGTAATCAGGGTATATGGAAATCACCCGGAGGCCGGGCTTGCGAAATCGGTCCTTGAGGCGAGCGGTATCAGTGCCGTTATTTCTTCGGACGATTGCGGAGGTATTGCCGGCGGACAGACGTTCATCCGAGGCGTCAGACTGCTCGTAGCGAAGAGGCACGAAACGCGTGCACGTGATGTGCTGGGTTTGTAATATTCCGGGGTTTTGGGATTATTCGTATTCAGTGTGGAGACTGCGGTATTAGAGGACAGGAGGCTACTATGGAGTACCGAAGACTCAGGGGCGTTGACATCTGGCACTGGTGCAAGAACTGCTCGAAATATCCTGCAAAGAAATTCGAAGAACGGCACACCAAACCCACTTCGGGAAAGCTTTGTGACGAGTGCCTCGGCAAGGAAAAGAACAAGAAGTGCAGGAAGTGATTATATCCGGGGACAGTATACTCGACATGACGAATCCGGGTCATTTTGGGAATGGCAACGATTGAATTCGGGATACTATGACACAACAGGAGGGTGGATTACCGGAACAGACATTCGACGAGCTTGTCCGGAATACTGTCCCGTGTTTCGATATCGGCCGTGAACAGCTCTGTTTTTCTTTCGCCGAGCAGCTTCTTCACGTCTTCTACGAGCGAGGGTCTGACCACAAGGAGAAGGTACGCGTGTTTCACGTCGAACAGGGGCCCCAGTATCCTAAAGAACCCCTTTTTATGCACGATCTCGAGCGGTCCGATCTCGTCGAGCACGATGAGACCGCAACGCTCGACCACCGCGGTTTTCAGCGCTTCGTACGCCCTCTTGAATCCGTCGATCGAGAATCGGTAAATGCCGTACACCGGCCCCTCCACCGCCGCGCCTGAATCCCGCGTCCCGAGCACCCACCGCTCACCTGTCCTGAGGTCCTCGGCGAAAAATCCCGTTTTCTTTCCGTCGACGTAGATCGGAGGGGTGAGAACGCCGCCTGCGGAAAAGCCCCTGCCGGACGCGTTTTGTACCGCCTTCCTGCAGGCGGTCGTCTTGCCTATGCCGATTTCACCGGTGAGAATGAGCGCGGGCCTGTCCATCAGTCGTTTTCCGCTTTTTCGAGGAGCCTCGAGGCCGCGTGGTTCGCCTGCTCGACGATCTCCTCCTCGTCGTACCCCGCCAGCCGGCCTTCTTTTACCGCCATCCTTCCGTTCACGATGGTATACGCCGCGGTATGGTCAGACCCGCAGAACACGAGCGCGGCGCGGGGATCTGAAAGTGACCCCGCGTAATCGAGCCGGTGGACGTCGAAGAGCGCGATATCGGCGCCGTACCCCTCTTTGATTCTTCCGAGCTTTTCGTAGCCGAGCAGGCGGGCGCCGTTTTGGGTGGCCATGAGGTACGCGTCGGATACGGTGATCGCGTCCGGCCCGTACAGCACGCGCCCTAAAAGGAATGCCTGCCGCATCTCGGCCCTGATGTCGGAGGTATCGTTCGAGGCGGAGCCGTCGACCGCGAGCGCGACGGTAATGTTCCTGTCGAGCATGCGGCGCACCCTCGCGATCCCGGAGCCGAGACGCATGTTGGAGGAGGGGCAGTGGGCGATCGACGTGCCGGTGTCGGCGAGCATGTCGAGCTCCTCGTCGTTGAAGTAGACGCCGTGCGCGTAGCTCGTGTCGGGTCCTATGAAGTCGAGATCCGCGGCGAGCGCGAGCGGGCGCTTGCCGTAGCGTTTATTACAGTAGTTCTCCTCGTCCACCGTCTCCGCGAGGTGGGTGTGCAGCCGCACGCCGTGCGATCTCGCGAGCGCGGCGGTCTCTTTCATGAGGTCCTCGGTCACGGAAAATGGACTGCACGGGGCAAGCAGTATCCTGCGCATGGAGAGCTCGCCCGAATCATGGTACCGCGCAATCACCCGCTCTGAGTCCTTCAGTATCTCGTCCTCGGATTGGACAACCGAATCGGGCGGCAGGCCGCCGTCCTTTTGGGAGAGCGACATTGACCCCCTGCAGGGGGAAAACCGCATCCCAAGCTTTTCGGCAGCCTCGAACTGAAGCCCCATGAGGTCGGATGAAAAACCTTGCGGGTAGAGGTAGTGGTGGTCGGTGGTGAGCGTGCATCCGGTCTTCAGAAGCTCGCCCATGGCGAGCAGGGACGAGACGTACACCGCTTCCTCGTCCAATCCCTTCCATACGTTGTAGAGGTATTTCAGCCATTGAAACAGCGCCGCGTTCTGCACCGCGGGCAGGTTCCTCGTGAGCGTCTGGTAGAAGTGGTGGTGGGTGTTCACGAGGCCGGGGACCGCCACGAGGTGCCTCGCGTCCACCGTTTCAGTCCTGTCCTGCCGCGTTTCGTGCACGACGATGCCCCGCTCGATCGAGTCTATGCGGTTTCCCCGTATGAGTATGTCGTACCCGCTCAAGCCCTTCTCGTTCCAGCCAGTGACGATGTGGAAGCAGTCTTTCAACAGTATCATGGTCATGCTCCGGCGGATAGGGAGTTGAACTCCGTAATAAGCCCGTCGATCCGTTCTGAGAGCCCGTGTATATTTCCCCAGTAACTCTTGTCGTCGTACCACTGGGCGTTCAGCTCGTCGAGCTCTTTGTTCTGCTGCTCGATCCACGTGTAGTACTTGAGATTGTGAATCCGTTTGCGGTCGTAGTAGGAGAGCTCGAGCATGTTGTCCGTTCCGAGTCCATGAAGGAGCTCAATGTCCCGCGATGCCTGTTGTGCGTCGTAGGGCCCGCGGGCCGCCTCGAGCTGTGCAAGCCTCGAGCCGTACAGCTCGAGGGAGTCGGTGAAAACGGTGAGCACGACGTCGTCGGCACCGAGCTCATAGTATTTGGCGAACTTTATCGAAGCGACGAGGTTTCCAATGGAGGAGATGCCGAGCAGGTCGAGCCCGTCAACGAGCCCCGGTGGCACACCGGCTTCTTTCAGGTTTTTTTTGCCCTCCGGCTCGTTGAAGAGCCGTAAAAGCCGGACCGCGTGCTCGTCGTCGACCGCGATCACCATGTCGGTGTTCTTCAGATTGTGTATCCAGGGAACATGCTTGTCGCCGATTCCCTCTATCCGGTGCCCTCCGAACCCGTTGAGAAGGAGCGTGGGGCACTGCAGCGCTTCCCCTGCCGCGATCTTCGATCCCGGGTACCGCTTTTTGAGGTAGTCGGCGCACCCGAGCGTACCGGAGGAGCCCGAGCTTAAGACGATCCCCGCGTACCGTTTTCGTTTCATGGCGGGGCAGGAGAGGAGCTCGGCGAAGGCGGGCCCAGTGACCTCGTAATGCCATAGGTGGTTGCCGAACTCGTCGAACTGGTTGAATATTACGATATCCTCACGGGTGGCCTCGAGCTCGTGGCACTTGTCGAATATCTCCTTGACGTTGGACTCGCAGCCGGGCGTCGCGATCACCTCGCCCGCAATGTTCTTCAGCCACTCGAACCGCTCGTTCGACATCTCCTCGGGCAGTATGGCGATCGATTCGCATCCGAGGAGCGCGGCGACGTACGCGCCCCCCCTGCAGTAGTTGCCGGTCGAGGGCCACACCGCCTTCTGGTATCCGGGATCGAACCGGCCGGTCACGAGCCGCGGGACGAGACAGCCGAAAGTGGCGCCCACCTTGTGCGCACCGGTGGGGAACCACTTGCCCACGAGCGCCACTATTTCCGCCGGTACGCCGGTAAGGGCCGGAGGAAGCACGAGATGGTTGATGCCGCCGAATCCACCCCCTTTCGAAACCGGCTCGTTCTTCCAGGTGATCCTAAAGAGATTTTTAGGGTGCACGTCCCAGAGCCCTATACTCCGAAGTCCTTTTTTCACCGCTTCGGGAACTTTTGCAGGGTCTTTCATCTGGGCGAAGGTCGGCACCACGATGCCTCTCTCGCGGCACATCCGGGCAGCCGCCCTCCGTTGTTTTTCGTTGACCGTGAGATCTATCACTCTTTCTTCTCCCTGTCCCGCATGTGGCAAAGCTTTTTCTTGTCGTGCTTGACCGCCTGCATCTCGGCGATGATCGATATCGCGATCTCGTCCACGGAGCGGCCGCCGATATCGAGCCCGACCGGCATATAGAGGCGGTCCGTGTCCGGCTCTTTGCCCACATACTCGGAAAGAAGCCGTTTCATCGTCTCGGCTTTTTTCGAGGAGGCGAGCGCGCCGATGTAGGCGGGTCGCGCCTGTAACGAGTACAGGGCTTTCAGCACTTCGAGGTCTGAATCGTGCGTGTTGGTGCAGACCACGACGAAGCTATCGTCCGGTATCTTCACCTTTTCGGGTATCTGTTCGTACCGTGCGAGAAGGACCTTCCCGGGCCCCTCGATACCCCGCAGCACATCTTCTCGCGTGTCGACCACGGTCACCGTGCGGCCCATCCCGACGAGATGGCGGACAAGCGCCTTGCCCACATGACCCGCTCCGAAGATCACGACGCGGTCCGTTGAAAAGAGATACTCGTAGAAGAGCGTCACGTGCCCGCCGCACATCATTCCGGTCTCTTCCGCATCCGACGAGGCGGCCGCCTCGTCGGCCGTTACGAGCTCGCGCTCGCCGAGCGAGTATTTCAAAAGCGAGCTCTTTTGGGTGTCGAGCGTTCGTTTCGCCTCCTCGATCGCCCGCGACTCGAGCGGGCCTCCCCCCACCGTGCCCGCGACGGGACCAGAAGAGGTGACGAGGAGCTTCGCGCCCGCTCCCGCGGGCACGGATCCGACGGCCTCGACGACCGTCACAAGCACTCCGGCCTCGCCCCGCTCGATGAGTTTTGAAACGGCCTCGAATACGGTTACCATCCCTTTTTACCCCTTTTTTTGTAACACCGCGGTCAGAAACTGTTCGATGAGCACGAGGGTTACCCCGGCCCTGTACCCCGTGGTGGATCGCTGGTCCGTTATAGGCCGTATGAGCGGCCGGTAGCGTGCCGCCATCTCGACCGTGCTCCTCTGCAGGGATGTTCGCGGTATTCTTATAATGGTTTTTTCGATCTCCCTGCTCCGCACGACCGTGGGGGCGACGGCGCCGATCGCGATCCTTATGTCGTGCACCTCGCCGGATTCTATCAGATAAAGGCCGGCGAAGGATATTTTCGCAAGCGCGTTCGCGCGCCGCGTGCCGATTTTCCGGTAGCACCATCCAGAGAACGCGGCCTTCGGGATCACGATCTCCTTCAGTATCTCATCCTCGGAGAGCGCGTTTTCTCCGGGTCCCGTAATGAAGCGGTCGATCGGCACGGTCCGCTCCCCCCGGATGTTCCCGAGCACGAGCGAGCACTCCAGCGCGTGGAGCACCGGGAGGGTGTCACCCGCGGGCGAGCTGTTGCAGATGTTGCCTCCCACGGTTCCCCTGTTCCGTATCGGCGGGGAGGCTAAAAGCGTGATGCACCGCTTCAGTATTTCGGGGACAGCCTTCTGCGAAAGAAGCTCCGTGTAGGTGGTGCAGGAGCCGATCCGAACCTCTTCCGCGCGTTCCTCCACGCGCCTGAGGTCTTTCAGGTGCCCGATAAAGAGCACCGGACGCCCGGGATCGGGAACGAGACCGGCGGTCTTTCTGTAACGCACCATGAGGTCGGTGCCCCCCGCCAGCGGCAGCGCGCCGGTGTCGGTACGCAGCCGGTACGCCTCCTCCAGGGAGCCGGGCCTGTAGACGACGTTTTGTGTCACCATACGCCCTCGCTTTCCGCCGCCTTTTTGATCCCCTCCACTATCCCTGAGTAGCCTGTGCAGCGGCAGAGGTTGCCGCTTATACCCTCGCGTATCTCGTCCTCGGACGGATGCGGGTTTTTTCGAAGAAGCGCCTCGGCGGCGAGAACGAACCCGGGGGTGCAGAAGCCGCACTGCACCCCGCCTGCCTCCTCCATGGCCGCCTCGATGGCCCTGTACCGTTCGGTGTTGCGGTACCCTTCGATCGTGAGTATCTCGCTTCCTTCGACCGTACCGACCGGGGTGATGCAGGAGAAGACGATCTCCCCGTTCACGAGCACCGAGCAGGCGCCGCACTCCCCCTCGCCGCACCCCTCCTTGACGCCTAGAAACCCGAAGTCGTCCCGCAGGACGTCGAGGAGGCGCCGCATGGGATCGGTGTCCACCGTTTCGGGGCGTCCGTTCACCGTGAACTTAATCTTCATCGTGTTCCGCCTCGAAGAGGTATTCGGGAGAGACCGGCAGCCTGCGAACCGGTCGCCCGATTGCGTTCTGGACGGCGGCGGCAACGGCCGGCGCGACCCCCACGAAGGGGAGCTCTCCCGCGCACTTCGCGCCGAACGGCCCGTGCTCGTACGAGGATGAAAAAAGCTCGTACACCGGATCGGGAAAGTCCATCGACGAGGGGATTATGTAGTCCGTGAGATTCTTCTGGCGCAGCCGTCCGTTCTCTTTCTGCAGCAGTTCGATCGTCGCGTACCCGAGGCCCTGGGATATGCCCCCCTCGATCTGTCCGCCGACGATACGCTCGTCGATCGGGGTGCCGACGTCATAGATCCCCCACACTCCGATAACACGGACCTCGAAGGTGACAGGGTCCACCTCGACCTCGACCGCGTTCGCGCCCCACGAATACACGGGATAGGCGTCTCCCGTGAACGTGTCCTGGTCCCACTCGATGTGCGGCGGCTGCACGTACCGCTCCTCGATTTTGACCTCCCCTTTTTCATCCATGCGCCGTTTCAGCCTCCCGGCCGCTTTCGCGAGCAGCCCCCCGACGATCATCACCGTGCGCGAGGCCACGGTCGGGCCCGAGTCGGGAACTCTGTCCGTGTCGGGATTGTCGTACCGGACCCTTTCGAGCCCGCAGCCGAGAGTTTCAGCCACGATCTTTTTGAGGGTCGTCTGCGCACCCTGCCCCATCTCGACGTTGGAGACGAGTATCGAGACGCTTTCGTCGTCCTCTTTTTTCAGGAGGACCTTCGCCTTGATCTTGTCCTTCTCGCCGCTCCCGGTGAAGGCACACCCGTGGAAGAAAAGCGACACGCCGATGCCGCGGCGGGTCTTCTCTTTCTTGTACGCCCGGTGCTTCTTTTCGTATCCGGACAGCTTGCAAAGCCGGTCGATCATGCGGGGGAGGGGGACCTCCTGTTTCATTCTCCCGTCCGTGACCGTGGGGTCTCCCATAGAGAGGAGGTACGACCGCTTGAACTCGAGCGGGTCTTTTCGCAGTTTCTCTGCGAGCGAGTGCATGTGCATCTCCACCGCGAAGAACGCCTGGGGGGCGCCGAACCCCCTGAACGCGCCGGTAGGCACGCTGTTCGTGGCGAAGACGCGGCCCTTTACGCGAATGCACGGGATGCGATAGACGCCCGTTGCGGCGAACATCGCGCGCTGGAGCACCACCGGAGAGAGCCCGACATACGCCCCGCCGTCGAGCGCGATGTCAATCTCCATCCCGCGTATGGCGCCGCGATCGTCCACCGCCGTCCGCATCCGGATGAGGGAGGGGTGCCGCTTCGTGGTGCAGACGACGTCTTCGGCCCTGTCGAACACGAGCAGCACGGGCCTGCCGGTCTTGATAGCGGCGAAGGCGACGTGTCCCGCGATGATGGACGGGTACTCCTCTTTGCCCCCGAACGCGCCCCCCGTGGTCGCCTGGACGACCCTGATCCTGTCCTCTTTCCACCCGAGCCCCCCGACGAGCGCGGTTTTTACGTAGTACGGGCACTGCATGGAGCCGTAGACGGTCACCCTTTCGCCGTCGAATACGCCCGCCGTTCCCTGCGGCTCGAGGTATACGTGCTCCTGGGCCCCGGTGTGGTAGCAGCCCTCGAATACGAAGTCGGCGTCAAAGAACGCCTCTTCGACCTCGCCTCTTCTTATCTCGTACTCGCAGAACAGGTTGCGTTCGCCGAACAGGGGTGGTATGCGGGGGTTTTTTGAGTCCTCCTCACCGAACACGGGCGGAATTTCTTCGTACTCGACCCGTATTCCGCGGAGGATTTGGTCTATCTTTCCCCTCTCAGGCCCCGTGACGAGAAGTATCGGCTCGCCGACGTAGTTCACCCGTTCTTCGGCGAAGAACGGCTGCTCGTCCGTCAGCATGTGAACCCCGTTTTTCCCCGGAACGTCGCGAGCGTCTACAACGAAGTATCCTTCCGGCATGGCGGGGATATCTATCGATACGATGCGGGCACGGGGCACCGTGGAGCGGAGCGTCCTCGCGTAGAGCATGCCCTCAAAACAAAGATCTCCGATGTAGGATGCGACCCCGGAGATCTTGCCGGGCGCGTCCTGCCGCGGTACCGGGCCGCTTATCGAAGCTCGGCTCGTCGAAGCCGTGCCGCCCCTTACCGCAGTGCTGTCTTTTTTTTTCTCTTTCACTCCCGGTTCCCGATATGAAACGTGTGTCCGACTGGCCTTCGCCGTCAATATTTTTCCATCCGCTTCCACAGCGCTTCGGCCTGTGCGGCGGCCTCTTTGTAGATCGGGCCGGTGTCGAATGGAAACTCTCCGTTTTCGAACACACACCGCCCGTCGATCACCACCGTTCGTACATCGTGCGACCCGAACCCGAAGACGAAATGCCCGGGGAGGTTGTCCGCGCCGAGCGGGGTCGGGTTTTTATAGTCGAGCAGCACGAGGTCGGCGAGGCAGCCCGGCTCGATCGTGCCGGCCTTTCTTTCGAAGTAGCGCGATACGATCTGTGCCCCGCTGCCGAGGAAACCGAGAAGGTCAGCCGGTGCGAGGTTCGATGCGGCGTCTCTTCCTTTGAAGTACCCGATCTTCGTCTCCTCGAACATGTCGGACCCGATGCCGTCCGTCCCGATCGCGACGTTCTTGATCGCCGCCAGCCTGGTATTGTAGCCGACGCCGTTGTTCATGTTCGACCTCGGGTTGTGCACGAGAAAGGAGTCGTGCTCGTTCAAGAGCGCGATCTCCTTTTTTAAAAGGTGCACACCGTGGACGATGATGCTTTTCGGTCCCAGCAGGCCGAACCGTTCAAGCCGCTCGACTGGGGAGATGCCGTGGGTATGGTGCGAAAACGAGAGGTCGTAGCGGTCTTCGGAGACATGGACGTGGATGCCGCGTTCGGTGCCGCGGCACGCTTCCGAAAGGAGCACGAGCGTTTCGTCGGAAAGGGTGAACGGGGCGTGCGCCCCCACTGCGCCGCGGAGCAGGGCGGACTCGCCGGATTCGATGAACGAAACGTTTTCGGAAACGCCCTCGTCCCTGCCGGAATCGCCGTTTCGGTCGGTAACCTCGTAACACAGTATGCCGCGGAGCCCGCACCGCTCGAATCCCTCTTTGAGGACTGCGAGAGAGCCTTTGATGAACGACGGCGAGGCGGAGTGGTCGATGACGGTGGTCGTTCCGCACCGTATCGCCTCGAGCGCCCCGACGAGCCCCGAGTAGAAGAGCGATTCGCGGTCCAAGGCCCTGTCTAGCCGCCACCAGAGGTTTTGCAGCACGCCGACGAAGTCGTAACACGGCGGGACGGCTGCGGTGATTCCCCTCGCGAGCGCGGAGTAGAAGTGGTTGTGCGCGCACACGTGACCCGGCATCACGAAACAGCCGGACGCGTCGATCGTCTTTTTTGCTTTCTCGCCGGAAATGGTTTTTTCCACTCCGGTGATGAGCCCTTTTTCTATTGCAATGTCCGCAGTGCCGCCGACTCGCGCGGGACGGTACTCGAGTATTCGCGCGCCTCTGATCAGAAGGTCCATACGCACCTCCGTTATGATATCAACCCGTAAGAAGCCAGGGCATGTTTCGAAGCACCGCGTCACAAACGAGCCAGACACTAATAAGCGGCGCCGTATCGAGTGTTTGTACGCCGTTTGACGAAAGAAGCTCGGGATTTTTTCTGTCCCGTACTGAGAATAGGAGGGAGGGCGGCGTATCGCCCCCGGAAAAAAGCGAGAACCAAAGCTGTTCCCCGTTCATCCCGAGGGAAAACCGTATGTCGGCCGCACGGCAGAGAAACCGTTTTACATCCTCTTTTTCACCATCGGGCAGAAACCCGCTGTTTTCGCTCGACTCGAACGATTCTTTATCGGAAAAGAGCGTGAGCTTCTTCTTGTAAGGCCCGCCGGAATGGGGGCAGAAGGTCTCGCAGTTGCCGCACTCGTTGCAGAACCTGTCGAGATGGAGAATCTGGATCGTCTGGCGGACGGTAAGCGTTCCGGCGTGCACAACGCCTTCTTTCAGCACCGGTACCGAGATGCGCACCGAATCGAACCCGATCGCGACGTTCGCGCGGTTCGGGCAGGTTTCAACGCAGCGGTTGCATAGAGAGGAGCACTGCAGGCAGCGTTCGCTTTCCTTGCGGGCGTCTTCACCGCCGAGTGTCTGTATCACCGTCTCGAATCCGCCTCGCCTGTCCGGCGCAAGCTTTTTCTCAGGTTCGAACGGAAGAACATCGGTGTGCCTGCCGTTGTGCTCACGTATCTTTTCCGGCGGTGCCGCCCTGTAGGTATGGTCCTCGGTGAAGAAGGGGGCGGCGGTGTTTTCGGATTTCTCCCGGGCCGTGATGGCCGCGGAAACGGTTTTCGCATCCGCGATCGCCTCCACCACGGTCGCGGGGCCGCGCACGCAGTCTCCGGCCGCGTACACGGCCGAGACACCCGTTTCGAGCGTTTCAGGGTCGACTTCGATCCTTCCTTCCCGCGTCAACGGAATCTTGTTTTCTTCGATGATGTCCGTCGGGGTCTTTTCCCCGATCGCGAGTATCACCGTATCCGCCCGAAGAAAGAGCGGCGTTTGTTTTTTCGGTACCGGCGCCTTTCTGCCGCTTTTATCCGTTTTGCCCAGGCGCATCGGCGCGCACTCGAGGCCGTGCACCGTCCGCTCGTCGATACGCAGCCGGACCGGACCCAGAAGCTCCCGTATCACGATCCCCTCCTCGATGCAGGCGTCGATCTCCTCGCGGTCGGCGGGCATACTTGAAAGGTCCCTTCTGTAGACGATCTCGACGGACGGTTTTACCGATCGCGGGCCGAGCCGCTTCGCGGCGCGGGCGGCGTCCACCGCGGAATTTCCCCCGCCCACGACGAGCACGCGCTCCCCCACCTGTGGGGGAGCGCCTTTTTTTACCCTGTCGAGAAAGTCGATTCCGGTATAGAATCCGGCCGTGTCGTCGCCCTGGCCGAGGTCGAGCACTTTCGGCTTTTGCGCGCCGAGTGCAAGGATGACGTACTGAAATCCCGAGCCGAAAAGGGTATCGATACAAAACCGCTCGCTGCAGCCGGTTTCGAAAAAAACGCCCGCATGCTTCAGGATACCGATGTCGCGGTCGATGATTTTGTCCGGCAGCCTGAACCGCGGTATGGATTTTCGCACCGTGCCCCCCGGTTGCTTTTCCCGCTCGAACAGGGTGACAAAGAAGCCGGTGCGGGCGAGAAAATAGGAGGAGGCGAGTCCCGCGGGTCCCCCTCCGATTACCGCGATCTTTTTTTTCCGGTTTGCCGCCGGAGCAGGCGCCGCAATCAGGGCCCTGTCCGCGTTCCCGTGCAGCGCGGCGTACCGTTTGACCGCCCGTATGCCGATCGGGTTGTCGTACTCCCATCGAACGCAGCGGGACATGCACCCGTGGTCGCATATGTGGCCCGTGATGTGGGGGAGGGGATTGTCCTGTAAAATAACGGCCATCGCGCCGTCAGGGTCGTTTTGCTCGATCCGCTCCATGTATCCGGGCACATCCTGCCCTATGGGGCAGCGGGCCGTACAGGGGGCCTGTATGCAGTCGAACCATCCGAGGGGGGTGTCGTCTTTGAGCGAATGATAGCCGCGAAAGCGCTTCTTGTAAAACGGCTTTTCCATCGACTCCGACACAATCTTCTCCAGCAGGCCGGTGTCTACGGCATCTTCGTTAAAACGCCGGGGCGCGCGCTCTTGGAGCGACATCGCGAGCTGATAGAGCCTGAGGTACCCTCCGGGCTTCAAGAGCTCCGTGGCCATTGTCACGGGAAAGATACCGGCGTCCAAGAGCGCGTGGATGTTGTGTACAGACGCGCCGCCGCAGTAGGATACGGCAAGCCTCCCACGAAACGCATCGGATACCTCGTACGCGAGGCGTGCGGTGACGGGGAAGAGCGCGCGCCCGGACATGTACCGCTCGCCGCCCGGGAGCATACCGCCCGTATTTTTATTGGCGAGGGTGTTCGAAAGCTTGACGCCGAACCGTACTCCTTCTTCTTTTGCGAATGCAAGAAGTCTCCCGATAAGCGCGACCGCGTCGTCCCACCCGAGGTCCTTCTCGAAGGTTTCGTCGTCGAGCGCGATATAGCCGTACCCGAGGGATTCGAGTATCGCGCGGACCTTTTTCACACCGAGGAGGGTTGGGTTGAGCTTGACGAAGGTGTCGAACCCTTTTTCTTTCATGAGGTGTTTGGCGATTTCCTCTATCCCGGCGGGCGGGCAGCCGTGCATCGTCGATATGGTGACCGAGTGAACCATATCGCAAGAAACTGCGACGCCGGACGTATCCGGGAAGTGCTCGCCCAGGATAGCCGAATACCGGTCTATATCGGCGTCCGGGCGCCTCATCCGTTCGATGAACCGGTCTATTTTCTCTCCTTTGATCCCCTCGAGGTCGTAGCCGACGCTCATGTTGAACGCGAACCCGGGCCCATCGCCGTTTTCCGGGAGCCCGAGCTTGTGTTTCAACAGGTGGATGACGATCCACGCCTTTACGTACTCCTCGTAGGATTCTTCGAGGGAAAGCTCCTGCGACCACTCCGTGTTGTATCCCTCGTCGCGCGCGTCGATGCACGGTTTTTCTATCTTGAGATCATCGAGAGCCTGGACCGTCTTGAGCTCGATATAGCGTGCGCCGCAGAGGTAGGAGGAGACGATGTTCCGCGCGAGCTGGGTGTGCGGGCCGGACGCGGGCCCGAACGGGGTCTCCAGTCTGGTTCCCCACACCGTGAAACAACTGTTGTTTCCATTATTCCGGTAGAACTTCTCCTGTGGTATGCCGAAGATGGAGCGCTCTTTTTCATGCTCGCGGACGATCCACCGGTAGAAGCCGGTGATATCCTGCGGTTTCATCCGGTCGGACATGGTTTTCCCCCACCCTTAATTTGTCTCACTGTGGAAACGGCGCCGGTCTGGCCGTTCGGCGGTACCGCTGACCGGTCAACTGCGAAGATGCCGCTTCAGGTCCTCGATCGTAGGCTCGATGACCGCCGGTTCCCCCGTCGCTTTCTTTGCCGCGTCGACGTCCTTGAGCCCGTTTCCAGAGGCAAGCAGGACGACGGAGTCGCTCGGCCCCACCATGTCGCGTTCCACCGCCTCCTTCAAGCACGCGAGCGGCGCCGCACCCGCGGGCTCTGCGAAGACGCCGGTGCAGCGGGCGAGATCGATCGCCGCGGCAAGTATCGTGTCGTCTCCCACCGCAATCGAGTCTCCTTTTGACCCTTTCAGCGCCGCCACTGCGGCGTCTCCGTCGCGGGGGAGACGTACCGCTATGCTGTCCGCGATACTCCTGCCTTCCGACGGGCGCAGCACGCCGTCGGTTTGAAACGCCTTTGTGACCGAATCGCTTCCCGAAGCCTGGCACCCGTAAAGCCTCGGTACACGAGGTATGAGACCGGTCTCGAAGAGGTCTGAAAACCCCTTGTATATCCCGCTTATGAGGTTGCCGTCGCCCACCGGTACAAACACGGCGTCCGGCGCGAAAAACGGCTTCTTTTTCTTCTTTTCAACGGCAAGCTGCTCGCAGATCTCGAATGAAACCGTTTTCTTCCCCTCCCGGGTGAACGGGTTGTAGCCGGTGTTCCTGTTGTACCAGCCGAACTCTTCGGCGGCGGAAACGGCCAGATCGTAGGCGTCGTCGTAGTCTCCTTTCACCGCGAAAACGGTTGAACCGTATACGAAAAGCTGCACGAGCTTGGCTTGAGGCGCGTTTTCCGGGACGAAGATCACGGTCTTGACACCGAGCGGGGCGGCGAGGCAGGCGAGGGAGGACGCTGCGTTGCCGGTCGAGGCGCAGCAGATCGTGTCGAACGCCGTATCGGCAGCCCGCGCGAGCACCACGGCGGAGGCTCTGTCCTTGCTCGAGCAGCTCGGGTTTCTACCGTCGTCCTTCACATAGAGGGACGGAAGCCCGAGGCGCGAGGCGAGCGTGTGGGCCCTGTAGAGCGGCGTTCGTCCGATTTCGAGAGGCGGTTTCCTGCAGCTTTTTTCAACCGGAAGAAACGGCATATAGCGCCATATTCCCGTCTCGGGTCCCCCTCTCAGGCCGTTTTTCACGGCGCGTTTCACCTCGTCGTAGTCGTACACGACCTGGAGGTTGCCGCCGCAGGCGGGGCAGGTATATACCTCGCCCCCTTTTGAGAAATCCGTTGTCGCATGCAACGTGTCACACCGTATGCACGAAAACCCAGTCACCGCACTCACTGCTTTTTCTCCTCCCGCCGCTTCCTAGAGCCCGTGCCGATCCGGCCTAAGTCCGTACCCGGCTGCCGGCGATTCGCTCGCCCGTATGTCGGAGATCGTGATGCGAAGCGCTTCAGTCACGCTCGAGTATGAACGGAAGGAGCGCGTAGAAGGCGGAAGCAGCCTCGAGCTGGTCTTTCTTTATCCGTTCGTTCGGCGCATGGGCGAGCGCCTCGTCCCCGGGCCCGAACCCGATGCACGGTATCCCGTGTGTGCCGCAGATGGCGACGCCGTTGGTCGAAAAGGTCCATTTTCCCACCACCGGCTCCCTGTCCCAGAGCTCGGAGCAGGTCCTCACCGCGGCTTGAACCGGCGCCGAACCGGGCTCGAGCTTCCAGGTGGGAAAATAGCGCTTCTGCGGGTACGTCGTCCCCAGGTAACTCGCCCTGTCGTACCCGGGCACCTCGATTCTCGCGTCTTTACCAACCGCCTCTCTTACCCCCTCGATCGCGCTTTCGAGCGTCTCTCCCCAGGTGAGCCGCCTGTCGAGATGAACGAGGCAGCCGTCCGGAATCGCACAGAGGGAAGGGGATTTCGACGATATCATGGTGACCGCCACGCTTCCCGGCCCCAGGAATTCGTCCGAAGCGAGCGTTTCGTTCAGTTTTTCGATCCGGCGAACCGCTTCCGCCGCCCGGTACACCGCGTTTACCCCTAGTTCCGGCATGGACCCGTGCGCGGAGCGGCCGGAGAAAGAAAGCTCCATCTCCATCCTTCCGCGGTGGCCCCTGAACACGCCGAGGTTCGTCGGTTCGGTTATGACCGCCAAGTCCGGGACGATTTTCTCACGCTCGATGAGGTAGCGCCAGCACAGACCGTCACAGTCCTCCTCCATGACGGTGAAGGTGAAGAGCACCGTGTACAGCCCCTCGTATCCGATCTCCTTCAGAATGCGGCCTGCGGTGATCATCGAAGCGGCGCCGCCTTTCTGGTCAGCCGTCCCTCTGCCGAGGACGAAGCCTTTTTTCAGCTCGCCCGAAAGAGGGTCGAAATCCCAGAGGTTTATGTCTCCCGTGTCCACCGTATCGATGTGCGCGTCGATCGCGAGGACCCGTTTTCCGTTTCCGACCCGCCCGATGAGGTTCCCGAGCCCGTCGGTTCTGACCTCGTCGAACCCCGCATCCCGGCACAGCTCTGCGAGCCGTTCGACGACCCGCTTTTCCTCGCAGCTGAGCGACGGGATCCTGACGATCTCGGAGAGGTTTCGGGCGGTGTACTCTCCGTATTTTGTCGCAAGCGACCGTATCTGCGTCTTGACTTTCATCCTTTATTCGCCTCCGTCCGTCAGGCGGCCAAAGACCGCGGCCGCATGCGTGCTGTGCACCGGCATCACGCCTTCTTTGCCTGCTTCAGCTTCTCCCACACCTTCTGCGGTGTGATGGGGAGATCGAATATTCTCACCCCCACCGCATCGAAGATCGCGTTTGCAATGGCGGGCGCCGGGCCGTTTATGGCGATCTCCCCTATCGACTTCGCGCCGAACGGGCCGGAATCTTCGTACGATCCGACGAGTATCGTGACGATCTCGGGGATGTCAGCGGCCGTGTAGATCTTGTAGTCCCAGAAGGAGGGGTTCGTCATCCGGCCGGACCGGTCGAACCGGTACTGTTCCGTCAGCGCGTAGCTGATTCCGTTGACCACCGAACCCTCGATCTGGCCCTCGGCGAGCTTCGGGTTGATGGGAACGCCGCAGTCGGCGCAGGAGACGAACTTTTTCACCTCGACCGCCCCGGTCTTCATATCCACCGTTACCTCGGCGAATTGCGCGATGAAGGGAGGGGGAGACTCGGTGGGGGTGAACGAGGCGGACGCCTGGGGCTGGAACTGGTTTTTCCCGTACAGCGCGGTGAGCGCGATCTCCTCGTAGGAGACGGACTTTTTGGACCGGGGGTCGGTGACCCTGCCCAAACCGGCGCGAAGCGTTTCGGGTTTTGCGTGAAGATGCGCTGCCGCTTGGGTGACGATCTCAGAGAGCAGCTTCCCGGCGCACTCCTGCACCGCGCGTCCCGACACGTAGGTGGTCGACGACGCATACGCGCCGGTATCGAACGGCGTGATATCCGTGTCGGAGGAGAGGACGATGATCCTGTCCGTGGGCACCCCCAAGACCTCTGCGGCGATCTGCGCGAGGATCGTGTCGGACCCCGTCCCGATATCGGTCGCCCCGACGAGGAGGTTGAACGAGCCGTCCTCGTTCATCTTCATCGATGCGGAGGCCATGTCGACGAGCGGAATTCCCGACCCCTGCATCCCGACCGCCGCGCCGACGCCTGTGACCCGGTCGCCGCCTGAAGGCAGCCGTTTTCCCCGTTTCCCGGCCCAGTCGATCTCTCTGCCGCCGCGATCGATACACTCGTCGAGCCTGCAGGAGTTGATCGTCTGGGC
>JAFGTF010000019.1 GCA_016934265.1 Spirochaetota bacterium | reverse complement strand
GTCCACGATGTTGAGATCCCCGGTGAGCATTATGGACTCTTCCGGAAAGTCCTCGCCGAGATACACCGTGCTCACCCCGGCCCGAACGGTTCTGAAGCCGAACTCCTCTTTCAGCACCATCTGCGTCGGCACCTTGTACTTTCTTTCTATCCCGAACGGCAGCTTGAAGTGCAGACCGGGCTCGGTAAGACGGACGAACCGTCCGAACCGCAGCACGACGCCCTGCTCCTTCTGATCGATAATGTAGACGCTCGTCGCGAGTATGATCAGCACGAAGATAAAGACCAGTACGCCGCCGATAATATTCGGGGTAATGTTCTTCGATTGCTTCGTACCACCAACCGATTTCAGATCCATATATACCCCCTCTCTTTCTCCTCCTGTAGCGGATTGTCATAATAAACGGTAAGTAATAATTCCCTCGAGGTCAAGCATCTTAGCCTAAGAGGCGGGTTCCCGCCGATTTCGGGCGCCTCCGTTCGTAATACGACCCGAATGACCCGATTCATCGGGATATCCCTTCACACATAACCGGCCGATACCGGAAAAAAGCGTTTTCCGGTTGACTTTCGACTGCCGAGAACTGTTATTTCAGCAGGTCCATCTTCTTGAGCTTCGGCTGTATCACCAGCATGCAGTACCCCGCCGTCCGGTTTCTTTCGAAATAGTCCTGGTGATACTCCTCGGCCGGATAGAAGCGCTCGAGCGGGCGTATCTCCGTCACGATGGGGTCGCCGAACAGTGTCTCCGCCTTCTTGACCGATTTTTCCGCCGCCCGTTTCTGCGTTTCGTCGTGATACAGTATGATGGAGCGGTACTGCGTGCCGGTGTCCGCCCCCTGTCTGTTACGGGTTGTCGGGTCGTGCGCTTTCCAGAAGATATCCAGAATCTTTTCGTAACTTATTCTGTCGGGATCGTACTCTATCCGGACGACTTCCGCGTGTCCCGTGCGTCCCGTGCACACCTCTTCGTAGGTGGGGTCGTCGGTGGTTCCGCCTGCATATCCCGAGACCACGGAAGTAACGCCTTCTATGCGTTCATAAACCGCTTCCAGACACCAGAAGCACCCCCCTCCCAGTGTTGCAGTACCAACACGTCCCATTTCACTCTCCTTGGATGAACCTGTGTCCGCTCCCTGTGCACTCCATGCAGATGATGCCGAAACGAGGAGAGCGGTCAGTACCGCCGTCAGTATCGATACATTCTTTTTTTTCATCTTCACCTTCATTGTACCGCAGCAATGTTCGTATTTCCGCCCGGCGTCGGTTCGCTTCGATACCACGACGCACCGAAACGCCGTAATTTTAGCTTTTCAGTATATAATATAATACTAATACTTCTACCGGAACACGAAAATAAACAAGAAATCCGGAGGGAGACCGATGATACGAGCCCGTGAGAAACTCGAGGCGCCGGTAAATACGGCCCTAATGCGGCCAGACGGGTTCCGCTTCGGCGGAAGATCGACGGATTTCCCATCCACGCCGAGGAGGAGTGCAGTGCGAACGCCCAACGCCCGAAGAGAGGACGCTCACCCCGTTTTTTCGCCGAATCCCGTGCGCTCCATCGCACCCCATTCCCTCTTGTGCGTGAAAAACTGAAAAAAGCCTTTCAGCTTGCACCAGATATTGATCTGGCGGTAGAAGAGACTTTCTAGAATCGACGCAAAGAGCTTAATAATAAAATGAAAAAGCCGAACCTTCTTCCCGATCCCGTAGCTTTCCATCACGAGGGCGTAGATCGTATGCAGGAGACTGTAGCCCCAGGTGATAGCGAAGAACCGCAACAGCGTGTACAGGGAGAACACTCCCGTTCCGATGCCGACCGAGAGAACCGCATACCCTATGATCTCGAAAAACGGCGGTACTATCTCCGTAAGGATATAGAACGGCATCGCAAAGAGGCCGATCACCCCGTAGCGGGGGTTCATTATCATATCGCCGTTCTCGAATATACTCTCCATGAGACCCATCTGCCAGCGAACCCGCTGCCTCGCAAGGACCCTGAACGTTGAGGGAATCTCCGTCCAGCACACCGTATCGGTGACGAACGCGACCCTGTAGCTTCTCTTCTCTTTTCTCTTGAGCTTGTGGAGCTTCACGACCAGCATCATATCCTCGCCTATGCTCTTTTTCTTGTACCCGTCGACACGGAGCACATCCTCTTTCTTGAAGAGGCCGAACGCGCCCGATATGATGAGCAGGGAGTTGATCGAAGCGAGCCCGAGCCTGCCGAGGAAGAACGCACGGGCATACTCGAGGCTCTGTATGATCACGAGGAGGTTTTTCGTAAGCCGCTCCGCAAGGAGCCTTCCCATACTGATCTCGGCGCCGTTTGCGGGTCTGACGATTCCGCCGACCGCGGTCGTCCGGTCGGGATCGTTGACAAACGGCAGGATAAGCTTCGCAAGCGCATCCTCACCGAGTATGGTATCGGCGTCCACCGCGCAGAAATACGGATAGCGGGATACGTTGATTCCGGCATTGAGCGCGTCCGCCTTCCCTCCGTTCTCCTTGTCGATGACGACGATATTCTTGAACACCCTCGAAACGTATATGCCCCGGACTCTCGCCGTGTCGACGGAGCGCCTGAACACGTAGTCGGTCTTGATGAGGTTGAACGCCTCGATAAGCGTCTTCAGGGTTTCGTCCTTCGAGCCGTCGTTCACTACAAGAAGCTCGTACTGCGGGTAACGGACGAACAGTATCGAACGCACGCTCTCCACGATCGTCTTTTCCTCGTTGAAGGCGGGAAGAATGATGGAAACGGGGGGAAGCAGCCTGAACCGGAACGCCTGGTTGAGATTGAAGGTGAACCGGAACTTCGTAGAGCGCCGTATCTCGAAGACGGAGAACATGAGGATAAAAAGATACACCGTGTTTATACTGAAATAAAAAACCATCAGCACCGTCAAAACCGTGTAGAGTATCCGTTCAAGCATCATCCTACCTGCTGCAGGAGGTCTTCGATCAGGGGGAAATGGTTCCTGTAGTTCTCGAGGTAGTTTCTGTATCCCTTCCTCGTAAGAAACCTCACCACTCTGTAGGCGGTCTCTTTCCTGCGCTCGTCCCCGCCGCCGAGATGACGGAGTATTCGCTCGAGAATCCCCTGCTCCTCGAGCGTCTGAACCACCATGTCCCTCGCATACCGGTCGTCGCCGTTGAGCGTATTGATGAGTCCCATGACGCCGATCCTTCCGAGCTGCACGAGAGCGGAGGCGGCGTTTTTCCGTACGAACCAGCTTTCATCCGTCAGAAGAGAGGTCAGCCTGTCCACCGCGCCCTTTATCGCCATTTCGCCTATGAGGTTGCATGCGATCGCCCTGACCTGCCATTCGGTATCCGAGAGCGCATCGATCACCGTCTTCACCGCAAACAGATCGTTGATCTTTCCGATGGCCAAAAGGGCGTTGATCCGAACGTCCAGCGAGTCGCTCTCTTTGTAGAGCGTCTGGAGAACTTCAAGGCTCTCCGTAAGCCGGAGCCCCGAAACTACCTTGACGAGGAGGATCGTGCGGGAAGGAGGAAACGCCGGGTCCAGGATGAGCGGCTTTAGATGGGGGTAGATGCCCGGCCCGAAAAAGGGGAGAATCGCGGCAATGAGCCATGCCTGGGACAGCGAGCAGGTCCCGTAGAGCCGGAGGAGATGGGAGACGGAGTCCTCGTCCCGTATCTCCCCGAGCGCGACGATCGCCGCGGATACCACCTTCTGGTTGGAATCCGAGAGAACCCGGATAAGCCGCGGCACATTGCTCCGGGAGCCCAGAATGCCGAGCATATAGCTCGACCGCATCCGCTTGGAGGGGAGCGCGGCGCCGAGCCTCCTCTCTACATGCCCCACCAGGCCGAGCGAGACGGCCGCCTCCTTCATTCGCGCTCTCCCGCTTCCTTTTATATCCGACAGCACCGTGGAGAACGCGTCGATCGCCGCGTTGCGCCGCTGCCTACTGCAATGGAGGCAATCCGGAGCAGTTTCCTTCAGGAGGTATCCGATGAGCGAGGCGTGTATCTTTCTCGATATCCTCACCCGGATCCGCCGCTTCAGGGCCCCCACCCAGGAGAACCCTAAGGTGAGGGTGAAAAAAAGCAGGACGGCTGCAGATATTCCGACGGTAATACGGAAGAGCGCTCCCTCCAGGAGTATGAAAAATTCTTGTATCACCATCGTATGTACGAAGACCATGAAATTTCACTGGAGCGGCCGTACAGCGTCTCGACCCAGGCAAAGCTGAGAGAGGTCTCGATCTGGTCCGTGAGGGAGACGGAGATGCCCGTGGCGAAATCGAAGACCCTCCTCGCCGGGTCACGCGTCTCCACGTCCCCGCCGTACACCGCCTTAACGAACAGATCGTTCTGCTCCATGTACTCCAGGTTCAACATGAGCTCGATTCTTGAGGCGGTATATCCCGTGGTGTAGAAATAGTAGTAATATTTCAGCCCGACCCAGGTGAGATCGGTGAAATCCTTCCTGATCTCGGGAATGATCGCGAACAGGGTCTCGTCTTCATATATATCGGATTCGAAGCTCAACCCCGCGCCGAGGATCGATCCGAACGTATAGCTTATGCCCAAGTCGGTCTCTAAAAACGGCGAGAAGCTGGCTGCCGGAGTGGCCACGAGACCGGCACGCAGGTAGAGGTCCGTAACCCCGCGGTAGACGCCGGTGAAGGAGAGGCTCGTGTCCCTCATTTCGTGCAGCATCTCGTGCTCGAACCCGAACAGGAGGTCCCACCGGTTCTGCGGGTGATACACGAACTCCGACCTGAAGGTCACACCGACCGAGCTGTCGGGATACACGTTTATCCTTGCGTTCACCGGTGCAAACTCATAGGTCTTCTCAAGACGGATTCCCTTTAAAAACCGTTGCGCCTCCCTGTTGTCCGGTTCCATCGCGAGAACCGTCTCGAACTCTTCTTTCGCCTTCTTCTTGTCGTGAAGAGCAAGATACACCTTTCCGAGCTCGATCCGCGCCTCGACTTCGTCCGCACCGTGCGCGAGTGCATTCTCGAACTGCTGTATCGCTTCGTCGTACCGGCCCGACCAGAAGAGCACCCGTGCGAGCCCGATCATGCCGTTCGGATCGTTTTCCTTCAATTCGAGAAAGCGCCGGTACAGCGCTATCGACTCCTCGTACTCCCCCTTCCAGCTAGTGATCTGAGCCTTCCTGAAAAGCGCCTCCTCGCTGTCGGGAAGCTTGGTCAGCACCTGCTCGAGCAGTTCGAGCGCCCGATCGAACTTGTTCTGCCAGCTCAGGATCTTGGCAAGCCGGATCATGATCATTACGTTCTCGGGGTCGCGGGCGATTACCTCCTCATAGGACTTCACGGCCTCCTCGAGGTTGCCCTCTCTCTCGAACCTGAGCCCGCGTTCGATAAACCGGTCGATATCCTCCTGTCCGAAGAGCAGGGTGCCGGTCATGCAGAAAACAAAAATCAGTACAACCGAAATGCCTCTACACGCCTTTCTCATGGGGCGGTCACCTCTTTCCTTGTCATTTTGCTATGCACCGGGACAAGACCCTCTCTATCCTGGCGAGAAGCTCATCCGGGCTGAACGGCTTTGTGATGTAATCTTCAGCGCCGGCCTTCAGACCGTCCACGATATCCTTTTCGGAGTCTAGCACCGAGAGAAAGATAATCGGGATTTTCGCCGAAGTTTCCTGCTGCTTGAGCTTCCTGCACACCTGGAGTCCCGGTAGCTTCGGGAGCAGGCGGTCAAGCAGGATGAGGTCCGGCGCATACTTCATCGCGTACTGCACCCCTTTTTCGCCGTCATTGGCGAGAATTGTCGCGTATCCCTCCTTCTCGATCAGTCTCCGGAGAAGCTCGAGAGTCTCCGGAGTGTCTTCCACAATAAGAATAGTATCTTTCTTTTCATCAGTCATGTATAAAAACCCCTATCTTTTATCTTCGCCATCCTGTACGAAACCTTAACGGCCTACCGTTTGCTTTTTCTTCATATCACGCTATATTTTATTTTACATGTCGCGGGGGATGAATAATGAGAACCGTTGCCGTTTTGACGGCCGCCCTGATTGCTGCGAGCGCACTGTTACCGTATGTACCGGCAGAGGCAACCTGGATGCCCGAAAACGAGAAATCCGCGGAAATCCTCAAAGCGGCGGAGGAGGAAGCGGTCCGATGGCTCATTCGCAGGATGGTACCGAACGAAACGGTCCCGGACCCCGTGCCTTTTCGCAGGAGGCTTCTCTTAAGCTATCTCGTTCCAGAGACCGACCCGACCTACCCGTATGTGTTCGGCCGTTCATTCATCTACGACGACGCGGTTGGCGCGGTCGCGCTTACCATGGCGGGACGGTACAGGGAAGCGGAGCGCGTACTCACCGCAATGCGGCGTGCAATGAACGACGACGGAAGCTTTTTCTTCGTATACAACACGCATAACAGCTGGCCGAACAAAGACGACCACAACGGAAGCCTGGTGCGGACCGGATCCGTCGCCTGGGCAGGTTACGCGATCGTTTTCTATCTTCTGACCCGGACGGGCAACGACCCCGCGTTCATGGAATCGGACCCCCTCGCGCCGCGCTTCCTCCAGACGGCGGAGCGCATAGCCCGGTATCTTTCGGGTCTTCAGATCAAAGCCCGGGACGATCCTCGATTCGGGCTTTTAACCGGAGGGGTGGGAACCTATACGATCGGACTGGACGAAGAGTCCGGGGAGCCGGTCGAGGAGTACGACCCTTCTTCGGTAGACTGGGCGAGCACCGAGCATAACATAGATGCGTACTTCTTTCTCAGGGACCTCGAAACCCTCACTTCGGACGAGGCATATTCCGATGCCGCAGACCGGATACGAAACGGCCTTTTTTCCCTGTGGAGCGAGAAGGATGGACAGTTCTACCGGGGAATCAGCGGATCGGGTTCTATCGACAGGGCGCTCCCGCTCGACTGCGCGTCATGGGGGAGCATGTTCCTCTTCGCCGCGGGCGACGAACAGAAGGGCGGCCGCTGCTTAGAAACCGCCGAAGCGCGGTTTAGATCGAGCTACGCCGGGATCCCGGGATACAAACCGTACCACTCGGGCACGCTGTACGAGGAGGGCAGTGTGAATGAGTACTACTCCGGGATCGTCGGCTCCTCACGCTGGGAGGATGCTTATTTCGTCTGGGGTGAGGGGTCGTTCGGCGTATCCGCCGCATACAGCTGCGCGGGGAAAAGTGCCGATGCGTACAGGATCTTGAGCGCCCTCCTCCCCCTGCAGACGGAGGGGGGATTCCCGTATTCGACGACCGCTATCCCGTACCAGTTCTCGATCCATCCGAGCGTCGCAAGCACCGGCTGGTTCATCATCGCGGCCCGGTCCCTGCTCGACGAGGAAATGGGCGCCCGCTTTTGGGGGAGGGAGTAATTAAACCAAAGGGGCGTTTCTCCAAAAGCGCCCGGTTCCCTGGAAACGGCTGCTTTATGGGGGAGGGAGTAATTAAACCAAAGGGGCGTTTCTCCAAAAGCGCCCGGTTCGTAAGAAACGGCCGGTCCCCTGGAAACGGCTGCTTTATGGGGGAGGGAGTAATTAAACCAAAGGGGCGTTTCTCCAAAAGCGCCCGGTTCCTTGGAAACGGCCGGTTCCCTGGAAACGGCCGGTTCCCTGGAAACGGCCAGTTCCCTGGAAACGGCTGCTTTACGGGGGAGGGAGTAATTAAACCAAAGGGGCGTTTCTAACGAAACGGCGCTTCTATGTAAGGAGAGGATAAACATGAAACGTCTTGTGCTCTTTGTAACGGCGGTTTTGATCATGGCGTCCACCGGAGGCACATATGCAAGCGAACGGTTTACCCCTCTCGACGTCCGTGCAGGCCTCTACGAGGCCCAAAAAGGCTCATCCCACCAAAAGCCTGGAATCGAACTCTTCGCCATAAAGCGGATCTTCGATTGCTTCAGAATCCCGTACGACACCGTCGAGGACATAGAAGATATCTTCCTTTACCGCGTCGTGTATCTCGCCGGGCCGCTTCACAACAGCGTGCTCGACAGCCGTATTTCGGGCCTCCTCTACGACTATGTCGAGGAGGGTGGAACGCTCGTTGCCGCGGGGGAGATAGGAAGCCTCCTTTACCCTCTCTTCGGAATCAAGGGGGTCACCCCGTCCAGGAATCGCTACCGGCTCGTTTTCATCGAAGAAGATCCCGCGCTCGCATACCTCAACCGGCCGCAGGAGCGTAACATATCCCTCGGAAACGGTGAAAAGCACTTCTACGAGGAGGTGATCTGGTCTTTCGGGTATACGCCGGAAGCGGGCGCTTCCGTAGAAGCAGGCACCCGGGTGCTCGCCCGTTTCGACGACGGCTCCCCCGGCATGCTCACCGGATCGTACGGAAGGGGACGGTTTTACCTCATCGGCCTTACGGCCGCAGAGGGGGTTCTGCTGCCGCAGATCGGAAAGGACTACGAGGCGCAGCGAAAATACATCAACAGCTTCGAACCGTCGGCGGACGCCGTGATGCTCATATTCCGATCGATATACGAAAACGCCCTGGCACCGTTGGTGCAGGTTTCCACCCTTCCCTATGCGCGGCCGTTCGCGCTCGTCCTCTCCCACGACGTGGACGCCCAGACGTCGTTCGTCGATTCCCTCAAGTTCGCGGCGCTCGAAGAGAAGTTCGGGGTAACGGGAACATACTTCGAAAATACGAAATACTTTACCGACTGGATGGACATCGACTATTACAACATCCCCGAGAATGTCGAGGCCGTCCGCGAGCTGAAAGCACGCGGTCACGACGTCGGCTCTCATACGGTTTCGCACTACAAGAAGCTCTCCGATGCGCCGGAGGGGAGCCGGGGGGTAACGTTTTCAAGCTACCGCCCCGAGGAGAAGGTCACGGTGCAGGGCGAGGTACGGGTGAGCAAAGAGCTCTTGGACCGTGACATACCCGGCCAGAACACCGTCTCCTTCAGGGCGGGAGACCTCGAGTTTCCCCAGATGCTCGTGCGTGTTCTCGAAGAGGCGGGCTACCGCTATAACTCCACCTTCTCCGCGAACGACGTGCTTACCGCATACCCGTTCCGTGCACTGCGGGAGCGGAACCTCGGTTCGACTGCATCCGACCTGTTCGAAATTCCAATCACGCTCGACGATTCGATGGGCTATCTCACCCCCTCATCCGTGGACGACGTGGTGTCGGCGTGGCGCGGGATCGTGAAGGCCTATGGAGAAAACGATGCGCCGGTCGTGCTCCTCATACACCCCTCGGATACGAGAAAGAAAAGCTACAAGCTCGAGGCGCAGGAATCTTTGATGCGCTGGGTCGAGCAAAACGACGGGTGGATGGGAAACCTCACGGAGTTCGGCGATTTCTGGAGGGCCCGCGACGGGCTCGACTTCTCGGTGTCGGTCGGCGACCGGGGCACTCTCCTTATCCGTATCGATCAGGGTGCTGATTCAGTCCACCCGATGATCGGGTTCGTGGTACATACAACGGAAGATATCAGCGGAGTCATCGTGGAGGACAGTGAGGGAAACAGGATGGATTTCACGGCGAAAAAAAGGGGCGACAGATTATATCTCACAAGGCCTTTCAGCGCCCGGTAATCCTTATCCCATCGTACCGGCCATCCCATACCATTAATACCCTTTGACACAAACCCCCTATCGGCTTATATATTCACTAGACGTTCATATATCTACCGAAAGGATCCGGCGGCCGGGCCGCGGCTTTCCGAAAACAACCCACCGGTGCTGCGATAAGAAACCGGCAGAGACGGAAGCCACCGCTTCGGGCGGGACGTTTTTTTACTCCCCCTGAAAAGACGCACGGTCGAGCGGGCGGCAAACCGAGATCGGCATGCAACGCGGCATCGTCTTCAACATACAGCGTTTCTCGATACATGACGGACCCGGTATCAGGACGACGGTATTTTTTAAAGGGTGCCCCCTCTCCTGCGTTTGGTGCCACAACCCGGAATCCATCTCCCCTTCTGTTGAAATATCCTTCAACGAGCGTCTATGCACCCTCTGCGGCGCCTGCGCCGGAGTCTGTCCCCACGGCGCGCACAAGGTGGAAAACGGCAGTCACCGTTTCGAAAGGACGGTGTGCGAACGATGCGGCAGATGCGCGCAGGCCTGTGTTTCCGAAGCGCTGACCATCGTGGGGGAGTGGATGAGCGCCGAGGAGGTTTTAGCCGAGGTTGAACGGGACCTGCCGTTCTACGAAACATCGAAAGGGGGAATGACCCTTTCGGGAGGTGAACCGCTTCTGCAGGCGGACTTCGCAGCCGAACTCCTCCGTCTCGCACGGGAGCGCGGAATTCATACCTGCCTCGACACCTCGGGTTATGTACAGCCCGCCACCCTCGAAAGAATCCGTGCCCACGTCGACCTGTTTCTCTTTGACTTCAAGGGGGCCGATCCCGACCGGCATAAAAATCATACCGGCGTCGACTGCGACCTTATCCTGAAAAATCTCGCCCTCCTTGTAGGGTGCGGGGAGCGGGTCATTCTCCGCTGCCCCATCGTACCGGGGTATACGGACAGCGAGGAGCATTTCAGCGATATCGCAGGTCTCGAAAAGCAATACCCCGATCTCGTCGAGATCGACATCCTCGGCTACCACGAGCTGGGAGAGGGAAAGTATGAGCGACTCGGCAGATATTCACCCATGTGTCGGCAGGAATCGGTGGACGAAAATAAGAAAAAGCAGTGGCTCGAAAGGCTTTACTCTCTCGGGTGCAGGAAGGCGACCCTGGGGTAGAATCGAAAATAGGGTCCTTTCATGCTCTCGAACGGCTTCAAACGCGATGCCCGACTCCGCGTGCACCCCATCCTGTCCCCCACCGGCACACCAGTCTCGCCTTTCAGATCGAGAAGACCGGAGTAAGGCCCATCCTTTGCTTCACCTCAACTATGGTTTTCTTCGCAACCGCCCGGCATTTTTCGGCGTTCTCACGAAGCCTTGCCTTCACCTCCTTTTTTCGTGAGGAGTAGTCACGATAGCTTTTCTGGATCGGATCGAGCACCTCCATGAGATTTTCGACAAACACCCGCTTGCAGTCCAGACATCCTATCCCGGCGGTCGTACATCCCGTCGTGATCTCCTCGAGCTGTTCTTCGGAGGTAACGAGCCCGTGCAGTGAAAATATATTGCATTTTTGCGGTGTACCGGGATCGGTTCTCCGCTTCCTGGCCGGATCGGTCTTCGCGACCGAGACCTTCTTGTAGATTTCCTCCTCAGGCTCGAAGAGCGCGATATAGTTTTCCCTGCTCTTGCTCATCTTGTTCGTACCGTCCAGCCCCATGACCCTCGGCGTCTCGGTGAGAAGCGCTTTGCACTCGGGGAAGGTGTCGCCGTAGCGGACGTTGAACTTGCGCGACACCTCGCGCGCGAACTCTATGTGCTGCACCTGGTCCTCCCCGACGGGAACCACTTCCCCCTTGTAAATGAGGATATCGGCCGCCTGGAGCACCGGGTAGTCTAAGAGCCCGACGTTTATATTCTCCCTGTTCTGCTTCGATTTATCCTTGAACTGCGTCATCCGTTCGAGATCACCGATAGACGTGACTGTGTTGAATATCCAGGTGAGCTCGGCGTGCCCGGGTACCTCCGACTGGACGAAGAGGTTCGTCCTGTCGAAATCGATCCCGCAGGCGTAAAGTCCCGTCGCCATCTCGAACACGTTATGCGGCATGCTGCCGGTATCGTACCGGACCGTTATCGCGTGATAGTCGACGATCGATACGTACGACTCGTACTCGTGCTGGAGCTTTACCCAGTTTTTGATTGCTCCGAAATAGTTCCCAATGTGCAGAAAACCCGTCGGCTGTATGCCGGTGAATAAAACGGCCACAGTATTCTCCTCGTATGAAAATCACAACCGAATATACTACCGCTTAAATTGGAGCGTCAAAAACAACCGAAGCGCGTGTTTTTCCCGCCGGAGGATGAACCATTCCCCGTACGAGGCCCCGGCCGTGCCGCGGGGCGTTTACCCTATAGCCTTTCTATGTACACGGGGGTCCCGTCCGGGAGCGCGTCGAACAGCAGGGCGCCGTCCGGCGACACCTCGTACAGAAGCTCCCTTCGGTGCTGGGAAATCCTGAGCGTGCGCCACGAAACGGGCAGCGCAAGCTTCAGCGTCAGCGGAAGGCAGAAGATCCGGTCGTCCAGGTCGTCCTCCAGTGAGAGCACGTAACGTCCGTCCTCGGCATAAAGGAGGGTCAGCGCGGCGCGATCCCTCTCCCGTATGTACCTCGCTACCGTGCCGAAGGGGGCGACCCAGAAACTCCGCCCCTGTATCCAGTCGAGCGTCTCTTGGAACTGTTTCAGGGTCATAGGGTCCCACCCGAGCCAAGCCGTGTCTATCCTGCCGTCGTCGATTCCGTGAAAGCAGAGGACGAGCCACCCTGTATTATCCAGTACCGTCTCAAAACCGCTCTTCCAGGGCTCGTGAAACTGCCCGCCTCTCATGGGGAGCGAATCGACTCTGAAGAGGTCGATCCGCCTATGAGCCGCCTCTTTTTTGTAGTTTTCTACCGTACCAGATCCGGCGCGGGCCGCGACGTAGTAGTCGGCCGCCGACTCCCGGCACTTCTCGTCGCTTCTCCAATACGGCCAGGCGAAGGTCGTCTCCTCGAGGGAGGGTATCTCCTTCTTCAGCTTCGAAAGCGCGCCCGCGATCTCCCATCGAGCGCGCGTCTTCTCCTTCGTGAGGTCCGGATGGGATATCGTATGGGACCCTATTTCATGTCCCGCACCGTACAGCTCACGCGCTTCATCCCAGCCGAACAGACTGCGCCTGGTATCGCCGTCTTTCCAGTACCCGCGTTTCCTGAACCTCGTAATAAGAAAGAAGGTCGCCGTAAGACCCCTCTTCTCAAGCTCCGGATACGCAAGCGCGAACTGGTCTTTTGTACCGTCGTCGAAGGTGAGAGAGCATGCGGCCCGGCTGAACCCGTGCCAGGGGGCGACGGTATATTGAATCTCCACCGCCTCCGAACCGCCGGCTGCACCCTCTCTCTTTCCGACCGTCCTCGCTGTGCCCTCGGAACATGCAGGAAGCTGTACCTCCCGGCCTGCGGGCCGGCGGGTCGCACAGCCGCAGCACAGAATGACGGCTGCGAAAAGCGGCACGAGGATGATCTTCTTTTTATTCAAAACGCCCTCTTGAACACGGCTTGCATCGTGCATACAGTACCATACTTCCGCCTCCTTCGCAGTAACTATCGTACCGTCCTTCCCGCGGCCGGACTGTGAGCCGTCACGCGCCCGCCGTACCGTTTTCCGGGAGATCGTGAGGATACGAGCCGTCTTGCTCACATTGCCTTTTGTATTGTCTAAAACTTTTCTCACCAGTTCTCGTGCTTTTTCCTTTGATATTTGCCGCAATTCGTGGTACGTAATAGTCATTGAAAGCTCCTCTCTCGTACTGGGAAAGGCGTGAAGGGCCTGTTCCACTGAAGACCAAGGCAGCGGAACAAATCCAGTATGGGGAGGAGTATTTTATTTCTTGGGAGGGAAAAAGCCAACGGGGGACGTTCGGATCATGGTACCTATGTGTGTACCCGTTTATTTTACGGCGGGACATTTCCCTTGACAGCGGTTCTCTTTACGGAGTACTCTCAAAAAATACGCCCGATATCGGCCCGATATCAGCCCGAAACCGGCTCGATACCGGCTCGATACCGCTTCTACCCGAAAAAGGAGGAGGAAGATGGGTATCGATGTCGTTCCCGTACGTACGAAAAGACAGCTGAGAGAGTTCGTCCGGTTTCCCTGGAAGATCTACAACGGCAACCCATACTGGGTCCCGCCCCTCATACGAGATAAGATGAAATTCCTCAACAAGAAAAAGGGGGTCTTCTTCGAGTTCGGGAAGGCCGAGTACTATCTCGCGTATAAAAACGGGGAGCTTGTGGGCAGGATCGACGCCCATGTAGACCATCAGTACGAGCGCTACCACGACGAGGACACGGGATTTTTCGGTTTTTTCGAGTGCGTCGACGACCAGGAAGTCTCGGATTCTCTCTTTCAGGCTGCTGAGGGGTGGCTCCGCGACAGAAAAAAGACAAAACTCCTCGGTCCGGAGTGTTTCACGATCTACGACGAGACCGCTATGCTGTACGAGGGATACGATTCGGTCCCCACGATACTTCTGCCGTACAATCCCCCCTACTACCACCGGCTAGTTGAAAATTGCGGATACAGGAAGGCGATCGACTGGTACGCGTTCTGGGCGCCGAACAACGTCAAGCCGGCCGAGGCGATGTTCAGGGTGCGCGAGCGGGTCTTGCGGAGAAACAATATACAAATTGTGCCTCTTGATATGAAAGAATACGAAAAGAGGGTTAAAGAGGTCAAAGTCATTTTTCGAGACGCCTGGAGAGACAACTGGGGCCATACACCTCTCACCGACAGGCAGTTTGAGCTTTTGGCCGAGGAACTGAAGCTCGTGCTCAAACCGGAGCTCACCTACTTCGCGGAGGTCGACGGGAAGACCGTGGGGGTCATCATCACAATCCTCGATGCGAATGAGGCCCTCAAGCGTGCCAACGGAAGGCTCTTTCCGTTCGGACTGTTAAAGATTCTTTTCGCACTGAAACGCTGCAAGCGGCTCAGGGTACTGATAATGGGGGTGCTGGAGGAATACCGAAACCGCGGCCTCGATATCGTCTTCTACCTCGACACAATGGACAACGGCTGTGCGCTCGGTTTCGAGGGTGCGGACTGCTCGCTCATCGTGGAAACGAACGAGCGCATGATCCGCGCGCTCGAGGAGTTCGGCGCCCGCCGGTACAAGACCTACAGGCTGTACGAGAAGAACATATAAGCGTACAGAAAAAGACGGTCCTTTCCCCAAACAGGGCCTATCCGGAGAAACAGGTTCGTGGATCGACGGGAATCATGCACGCCTGTGCCGTTACGAAGCCCCGGCGTCAAACACAAACGCTCCGTTTTCGAGATATGGTGCAGGAACCGAGAGAGATACGGGTGGATTTAGCAGTTGGGCCGTTACCGTCTGGATTCGTCGCCTTTCCGTAACTTTTTCGGGATAGTTTACGGATTCCTGATACGCGTTTTTAAAAAAGAATCGATCGACCGGCAAACCGGCACATGTCAAGCGCCGCGTTCTCCTTTCGATGAATGAAAAATCAACTCCCCAAGCCCTTTCTCCGCGTCGTCTATCTTCGCGAGGTACCGTCGAAGCTGCGCCTGAAACGAGTCGGTGACTTTCCATGCCCTGTACCCCGCGATCATCTGCTGCAGCCACCGCTTCATCACCACCCTGTCCGGGTCCTTATACGTCTCGGTGAAGGCGACCTGCTCGAGCGGCAGCTTCGGCGGCATGGCGAGCGGTTTCCCGCGCGGATACCCGAACACGATCGTCATCACGGGAAATACCCCGTCCGGCAGGTTGAGCCTCCCTTTCAGAAAGCGGGCATCGTAGAAACCGCTCTTTCCGGTATCGGAGAGCATGCAGGAGGCGACGCCGCACGATTCCGCGGCTATGTTCATCGCATAAGCGGCGATGCTCGCATTGACGACGGAAAGGGTGTACTCCACGAGCGGGCGGTGCGGAAATTCGTCGAGCACGCCCTTGAGGCGGTGCACATCCCCCATCACCATCACCGCCCGCACCGCGCCGAACGGGATGGGCCGCCCGAACGTATTCCGCCAGGATTCCGGGTCGAAGACGCCGAAGCTCCACGACTGCAGGTTCACCCCGCTCGGGGCGACGCGGCCCGCCTCGAGGATCGTACGGAAAACGTCTTCCGGTATCGGTTTTTCCAAAAACTTCCGCACCGAGCGCCGTCGCAGCAGAACCTGCAGCACGGGATTGTCGGCAAGGCTTGCCGGAAGGTATATTTCCCCGTCAAGTATACCCCGAAGCCCTCTGATGAATGCTACCGGATTAAGCGGCTTCATGGTGCAGGCGAACCGTGCGGATGTCCGTCCGGCGAAACGTCGGACGGGCCGTCAGGTTTTCGCCGTTTCCTCCTCTGCCATGCGCTTGTCGCTTTCATCGGCGGCGTTGTGCACGATCGCGTTCATGAGACGGCCGTAACGCCTGTACTCGTCGAGACGGCAGGAGTTGACGAGGTTGTCCTCCCATACGCACATGTCCGGGCAGCTCTCGCACATGCTCGCCATGCCGTTCTCCATCATGTCCGGTGCCTGCACTATACCGATGGTCTGGGTATACAGCCGGTTGAGCCATCCTGCGGGGTTCAGAAGCTTTCTCCTCGTCTTTCTCATCCGCCTGTCGCCGAAGATACCGGTAAGCAGCATAGCGGCACGCGGCGTGGTGTTGCGGTTGACGTATGCGAAGTAGGTTCCCTTCCTCCAGTGGTGAAACGTCTGTAAGAACTCCATCGTCCGAGGCCCGACGGTCCCGTACACCCGCTTCCTGTCGAGCACGGTCGCAGCGACCCACCACTTGTAGTGCTTGATGTGCCCGGTTCCGCCGAGGTAGGCGCACGGCTCGTAGGAATCGCCGAAGTTGTCCTTCAGGAGATTGTACACGTCCACAGACATGATGTCTATCTGGCTCGTGTCCGTCTCCGTGTACTGGAACTCCTCCTGAAGGTCCTCCTTAGTCTTTTCCCCGGACTCGACCACGTCCCAGGTGACCCCTTCCTTTATGGGAATTCCCCTGTAGCATATGAAGACGAGACCGTGGACCTTTTTCGGGTCCTCTCTCGCCCATTTCACTATATCCGGAATATATTTGAAGTTCTCATGGTAGACCGTCGAATTGAAAGACACGTTTATCCCGCCGCGGGTCACGTCCCATATAAGGTCCGCTTTCTTCTGCCTCAGCGGCATGATATCGATCTCCGTCGATCCCTTCTCGAACTCCGGGCGGGTCTGTATCATATCGATATGGCAGGTAAGACCGCAGAGGCCCGCGTTATAGAGGTCCCGCAAAAGCCCCTCTGTCAGGGCGTGCGTGTTGGTGATGATTATGGGCTTTATGCCTCTTTTTCTGATGTACTCGATGAGCTTCACGATCTCGGGGTAGATCAGCGGTTCTCCGCCCGCGATGGAGATGCCGTCGGTGTTTCTCACCCTCTTGAAGAAATCCACCTCCCTCTTCAGCTCCTCGAGAGGCCTGTGTCCCGTGAGATGTTTCCTGTAGCACCCCTTGCAGAAGATGTTGCAGACGTCCGTGACCTCGAGCCAGGAAATCGGATTGTCGTTGTTCGACCATGGAAAGCGATAGTAGTTTGATTTCTCCGGCCAGTTTTCTGTATTGTAGAATCCCATGACATCCGCCCCTTTTCTCTTTTACGCCACCGTTTTACAGTATAGCCGGTTTGGCGGGGCGTGTCAAGAAGGCAGGTCCGTACGCATAAAGCGGCGTGTAGTACGGACGTATTGTGGGATGCCGGTTTACCGGTACCGGTTCAGCGGCATCGGACGAGGATGCCCGCGTCCGTTCTCTTGAACGGATGCACCCCGAAAGGGTCGATCGAGATCGCCGTCAGTATCAGAGGCTTCACCGTCCGGCCGGCAGAGATGTATCCTTACGAAGATATCCCCTCCCCTGATAAAAGAGAGCACGCTGTGCGCTTAAAAAGCGCTACCGCCTCGACCCGATTGGTCAGCGCAGCCGCTGAACCGGATTCGAAACGACATCCTCCGCCCGGACGCCGGGAATCACCCGGTCGTGATCCTCACGGTACGGCGAACCGGCCGGTCAAGCCTAAAATCCGTATTTCGAATATACTGCCGATACTATGGAACAACGATCGCCTTTAACGGCTCGCTCTCCCTGTTCTTCACCTTCTTCAGGGCGTCCGTAAGCTCCTCGAGCTTGTACTTGTGGGTAACGAGCGCATCTACGTCGATGAGCTTCGCGGCGATCGCGTTTATCGACTTCGGCCACATGAGGGGGGCGAGCCATGAGAACTTCAACGTCTTGTCCCAGAAGATCGTATCGAGCGCGGGAACCTGGATAAAGTCCTTATCGCCCGGCAGTCCGAAAAAGACTATCACCGCGCGTCGGCCTGAAAGCTCGAACGGCATGTGCATTATCTTCGGATTCCCGGTGGCGACTAAAACCCGGTCCGCCATCTTCCCGCCGGTTAGCTCCGAAATCTTCGCCTTCAGGTTATCGACGTAGTACTTCGATCCCTTGTCGACCGTATTGAATACGTAATCCGCGCCGTTTTTCCTTGCGATCTCGAGCCGATAATCCCTCGTCCCGGCGACTGCTACTTTACCCGCACCGCTCGACTTGATGAGCTGCGCCTGGGCGAGCCCGATAGGTCCGGGACCTATCACGATGCAGAAGTTGCCGAGCTCCACCTCGAGCTTGCTCACCGCATACATGGCGTCCGCGAGCGGCTCTATAAACGCCCCTTGCTCATAGCTTACCTCTTTGGGCAGCTTCAGCACGCTTGTATACTTCGCCTTCACGTACTCACAGAACCCCCCGTCCACCGAGACGCCGATAACCGTCTTGTTCTCGCAGAGGTTCACCTGTCCCATCCTGCACACCTCGCACGCGTTGCAGTACTGCACGGGGTCCACTCCAACACGGTCGCCGATACTGAACAATCCGAGCTCCTCAGGCAGCGCGCCGATCTCGACGATCTCCCCCGATATCTCGTGTCCGAGCACGAGCGGTCCCTTTCCGTCCTTTGTTTCCAGCCGGCTGTCTCCCCAGTAGTAGGAGATATCGGAGCCGCATATTCCGCACGCGTGAACCTTGACGAGCACCTCGTCCACACCGATCTGGGGTATATCGATCTCTTTATACTCCATCTTGAGAGGCTCGTAGAACACCTGCGCCTTCATCGTTCCTTTCATTCTCTTCCCCCTTCCCCTTGCTCCGGCGGCGAACCGGTACGACGGAGGCAAGCCTTATGCCGGCATCCTCCTCGTACAAGTATGATTGTCCCTCTTGAATCGTCTTCCGCCTGCTTCCCAGACGGAAGGTATGTCTTTCACTCCACCTCTTTTCCCCGCTTCCGGTATCCCTCATATAGGCCGGTTCGGTGCCGTCTTCTACCGATCGAGCCTATTCTAATCGAGCCGATATTAATCGGGCCGATATTAATCGAGCCGATACTAATCGGGCCGATACTAATCGGGCCGATATATTCCCTACACATACTGCTCGAGCCCGAGCTTTTTCAACGTCTTATTTGTCGGTATCCCGAACTCGTCCCATCCCCGGCGGGCGTAATACTCGTTAAGTAAAAGCCCTAGCGGCGGCAACTCGTTCGTCGTATAGTCCTTTTTATGAGAAAGCATCCGCGGGGGCAGGATGTCGTCTTTTCTCGAAAGGCCGAGACGCGTGTTGTAGAGGCGCTTGAGATTGAATATGCGCTCTCCGGTTTTGAAAAACTCCTCATGATCGAAATCCCAGCCCGTGATGCAGTTTAGGTAGTCGATGAGCGGCTGCACGGCGAGCCCGTCGCCGAAGATGAAGAACTTGCACATGGTGAGAGAATCGAACATTGTCATCAGGTTCTGCATGCGAAAGACGTTCTCCGCCCTGCCGACAGGCGTAAACCGTTCGGTGAGCGCGGGAGAGCCCAGGTCGTCGATGCTCGTGTTCGTTGCCTCGAAATCGTGTGTGAAGGCGGCGAGATGGCACGCGCCGCGGTTTGATGTCGCGAATCCGAGCGCAACGGTGAAGTGGGCCCTCGGATCGTGCGCCGGCGGCTCGAGACCCTTGACATGGACGGCGAACTCGGCCGCCGTGCCCCCGAGCTCGTTCGCCGCCCGCCGTACGCCCTCGCCGAGGAGCTTTCCGATTCCCTTTCTCTCGCCGATCATCCTGACCATCTCGACCATCGCGTCGCCGTTTCCCCAGACGAGCTCTATGCCGTCCGTGTCCTTTTTCGTGATAATCCCCCGCTCGTACGCCTCCATGGCGAACCCGATGGAGTTCCC
>JAFGTF010000018.1 GCA_016934265.1 Spirochaetota bacterium | reverse complement strand
CAAGAAGAGATCAATATAACTCATGGTAATGCTTATAGTTAGCAAGTAATTTTCATTGAATTATTGCACCTAAATCGGAGAAGAACCATAAATTATAAAAGATTTAGGATATTTCGGAACATCTGTATCTAAGGAAAACGAAGTCGTATCTATGTCTCGGGTGCATTGTTACTTCATAAACAATGGCAAACGGTTACCTGAAACCGTGGTAAGATAACAGCCGTCAGGTTGTATGAAACGTGATTTTAGTGTAGTAAATAGTCTTGCCTCGAAACGACCAGCCGTACTACATTCAGAGGGAAGGTCTGAAACAACGAGCGGTAGGAGGGGCGGCCCTGTGGGTGGGAACGAACGGCTGAGGATACTTGCCCTGAAGCACGTCGGGTTCGATGCGACGCTCTGCATCCGAGATGAGATCGAACGGCGGATCGGTATCCCGGTCTCGATCGACTACATCCACGACGAGTGGGAGATGTACGAGGAGTCGAAACGCAGGATCACGAGGACCGAAAGCGTATACGACCTCTTCATGGTGGACTCGATTTGGATATATGAGTATGCGGCGCTGGGAATGCTCGCCTCGCTAGATGAGCTGTTTTCGACCTTCGGCGTTCCGGACGACTACGAATTTTCCGACCTCATACCTGAATACGTCGATCATTACTGCCGTGTGGACGGTACGCTGTACTGTCTGCCGCTTGCGGGCCATACGAACTTTCTCGCCTACAGGAAGGACCTCTTCGAAAAAAGCGGGCTCAAACCGCCCGCGACCCAAAAAGAGCTTCTGGAGTGCTCGAAGCTCCTTACGAAAAACGGGGTATACGGTATCACGCTGAGGGGAAAGGGATTCGAGCTCGCATATACCTACATGCTCTTTCTCTACCCGAACGGCAGGTGCGTACTCGACGAAACGTGCACACCCCGCCTGCTCGACCCCGTTGCGATAGATACGCTTGAATACCTGCAACGTCTATGGAGGTATACGCCGCCGGACGTACTGGAGTATTCGTTCGTACAGATGGCGGACGCCTTCCGAAATGGGGCGGCCGCACTGTACCACGACGCGAGCGTGGGGGCGATACTCGTACGAGACTGTCCGATCTCGGACCGGTTCGGATACGCCCTGGCGCCCTCGGGGATCGAAATGAAAACGAGCGTTGCGGGATGGGGTCTCGGGATTCCCTTCGCCTCCAGCAGGAAGAGGGAGGCGCTTTCCTGGATTCTGTCCGTGACCGGAAAGCGACATGCTGGGAGAATGTTGCGGGCGGGCCAAGACCCTGTCAGGATTTCAACGCTAAAAGACGAAACCCTTCTGCGGGAATACCCGTTTCTAGCCGCGATATCGGATAATCTGCGCCACGCGACGCCCTGGTTCAGACCGCCGATTCCACCTCTCGCAGAGGCACTCGATATTCTCGGGCATGAAATATCGGCGGTCCTCAAAAAGAAACGAACGCCGAAACAGGGGCTGCAATCGGCACAAGAGAGGATACTCGTACTCCTCGAGCGCGAAGGCTACGGGTGAAGCGGCCGGCAGCCGCTCAAAGAGAGAAACTGCAGGAGAAACGGATGACATCGAAAGAGAGGCTTCTCGCCGCACTGGAAAGAAGAACGCCGGACAGGCTTCCCGTGACCACGCATCACGTGATGCCGTATTTTTTGAACAAGTATATGAACGGCATATCCTCGGACGAGTTCTTCGACCACTTTGGAATGGACGCGATACGGTGGGTGATACCGGGTAAGCCGGACCCCGATACTAACGACTTCTGCGATCCCGAACAGGGTGAGCCTGGGTTCTTGCAGGTCCACCGCATTTTCTCAGACAGATGGAGGATCGAGTCAAAGCGGCTTCAGGACGTCCGCTATCAAACCACGCGCCATACAATCGTCACACCGAAGGGAGAGCTCACCGCGGTGATCCAGGCGAACGAATACACGGAATGGGTCGCCGAGCACCTCATCAAGAGAAAGAAGGACATGGAGCTCGTCGCCTCCTATCAGACCGCACCGCTCTGCGACGTCGATATCGTCAATTCCGCGGCGGAGGATTTCGCAGACCGCGGCATAATCCGGGGTTTCATCGTCCCGTTCGACATATACGGCCAGCCCGGTTGCTGGCAGGACTTTTGCTGCATCCGTGGCACCGAGCAGGCGATTATGGATACGTACGACGACCCAAAATGGGTTCACGAGTTTTTAGAAGTCCTCGTGAAACGGAAGCTTGCGTACGTCCGGTCCATGAAGGGCACCCGGTACGACGTGACCGAACTCGGAGGCGGCGACGCGTCGACCACGGTGATCTCACCGAAGATCTTCTCGGAGTTCGTCGCACCGTACGATTCGAGGCTTATCGCCGCCGCGCATGAAGCCGGCATCAGGATCGTATACCACACCTGCGGGGGAATGATGCCGATCCTTGAGCTCATCGCGGGAATGAACCCGGATGCAATGGAGACGTTTACGCCGCCTGAGATGGGCGGCGACGTCGATCTTGCGGAGGCGAAGCGCAGGATCGGCGGAAGGGTTTGCATGATAGGAGGGTTCAATCAGGGGCACTATTTCTCCGGGTGCACGCCCGAAGAGACGAGAAGGTACGTGCGGAAATGTTTCGACGAGGCGGGTGCGGGCGGCGGATACATTCTCTGCCCCTCGGACCACTTCTTCGACTCGGAGGTGGAGCTCGTGGCGGCATATGCCGATGAAGCTTTGAAGTGTGCGTACTAAATTAGGTTTGCAGACAGCCCGCCTGACGGCGGTCTGTCGGGCCGATGAAGCTTTCAAGTGTGCGTACTAAATTAGGTTTGCAGACAGCCCGCCTGACGGCGGTCTGTCGGGCCGATGAAGCTTTGAAGTGTGCGTACTAGATCGGATATGCAGGCAGACGGGGCGGAGAAGTGCGTGAAGCAGGACCTCGACGCTTGCCGTGGATTCATAAAAGCGCTACATTACCCTCACATCGACCATTTCGGAGAGTGCCATGGACTGCAACAAGGATAAAAACCTCACGGTTTGCAACTGTACCTACGAACCCTGCTCGAGAAAGGGAGTCTGCTGCGAGTGCATCAGCTACCACAGAAGGATGAACGAGCTGCCGGCCTGCTACTTTTCAAAAAGGGCCGAGGCGACCTACGACAGGACGATAGAGGCGTTTATTCGAGACTACCGGGGAAGGTGAGCCGTTTCTTGTCCAATGACACCGTAATAGTGCGTTATCCGGATGCGACCGGGCTTACGTCCCCGCTGCGTCTTGTTATCGCTTCTTTCTTCGCTTTGCAGACAGAGGGCGTCACGGAGTTCACCTTTGCAAACCTCTCCTTTTTTAAACAGGTACTCTTATAGTGTGGGGGAAAAAAAAGACCGCCTCGACGCGGTAACCGGACGTGACCGGCTTTCAGGGGGAGCATGCTCCCCTTAGGGATTCTGGGGGTGGACGTTCTGGGGAGCTGTTTCGCACGCATGCGTATATATCGAAGCGCCTCGAAAAAGCAGGATAGAGTGCGGGAGGAAATGGGCTTTACCGTTACGGGGGCCGCGATGACTTCGATTGTGCGTACCTGAAAGATGTCATTAAGAATCTCGGCGGGAGATCATACCAGAATAAAATGGTAAGCATATTCATGCGCGAGCATTCATACGGGCAAAAAACCGCTCTGTTTTGAGAAAATGAAGGACACGGTCTCCGTGCGTGAGGAGAGGGAGAAGGCCCAGAAGGACAAAGGCGATTAGGAGGAGTGCCCGCAAGCGACAACGCGCTCGGAAAAGCTCCTCCTTTGCGGGTGAATAGATTTTACAGAAGGCCGTCCGGCTGCTTTCTGCCCAGATGAGGAGATCGCGGGCGGTACGACCTGCGTGATCCGTTTCATTGCGGCAGTTTTCGGCTTCTGGGGCTGTTGTCAGTTCATAAACATACGCTTCTCCTCCGGACTTCCTGTGAAGTGTCGGTGTATCAACCGGGGGCGTGACCTCGGGGACGAGGGGCTTCGAAACGCGAAGATGTACAGGCCCAGCGGGCTTTTTAGAAAAGGATCGCAAAAACAGCATGATAGAGAAAGGAGCGTGATTTGGGTGGCATTATCGTACTGCCGCAGGAGGTCTCACGGAAAATCGCAGCGGGCGAGGTCATAGAGGCTCCCTTTTCCGCGGTGAGAGAGCTCGTCGACAATGCGATCGATGCGGGGGCGGCGCGGATCGGGGTCGTGACTGTAAACGGCGGTAAAGAATCCATTCTCGTAACGGACGACGGGTCCGGTATGAGCTGCGAAGACGCGCTACTTTCGATTCAAAAACACACGACGAGCAAGATAAAGCGGGCGGACGATCTGCTCGATGTACGCACGATGGGGTTTCGGGGAGAGGCGCTCTCGAGCATATGCACGGTGAGCGATTTCAGCATGGTGACGAGAACACCCGAAGCTCCGCACGGTACGAGGGTCTCCTGCAGGTTTGGAAAAAACATCTCTTCAAAGCCCGAGGCCGCCAACAGGGGAACGGCGGTCACCGTCAGAAGCCTGTTTTCCAACCTTCCGGCGAGAAAGAAATTTCTCAAGAGCGCCCGCACAGAATCCGCGAGGGTGAAGGACGAGATAGTCAGGAAAGCGGTATTCTTCCACCGAATCGGTTTTTCCTACAAGGCGGACGATAAGACCGTGTTCAGCCTCTCGCCGGCGAACGACGTTCGGGTGAGGATCGGCGACATATTCGGGGCGGACGTCGAAAAGAGCCTGAACGAAGCGAGCGCCGACGGTGAGGGGTACTCGCTAACCCTGCTCGTTTCCGATCCGTCGCAAGCGCTCTCCGGCCGTTTGGGGCAGTACTTTTTCGTAAACGGCAGGCCGGTTTCCGACAGGGCGCTTTTTGCCGCCGTGGGGAACCCCGTACGGGGGTATTTTCCTGCAGGGAGGTATCCCCACCTGTTTCTGTTCATCGATATCGAACCCGGCCTCGTTGATGTGAACGTACACCCGCAGAAGAAGGAGGTCAAAATCTCCGTGATGCAGCGGCTGTTCTCATCCGTGGGCGACCTCACAAGACAGGCTTTTGCCCTTCAAAACGGCGGCTCGGTATATTCGGGAGGCGGGGGAAACGGCCGCGTGCCGGGGTTCGAACGTCTGCACGAACGTCCGCTCGCAGGGGATCTCTTCTCACTTTCCTCCCCACGGCAGATTAAAGAACTCAGCCAGCAGGACTCGTGTTTCGAAACCGTCGAGCGCGAAGCGTTCTTTCCCGCGGCGCTTGTATTCAGGGGGACGTTGTTTAGAACCTATCTGCTCTTCGAGGGAGAAGAAGATGTGCTTATCGTCGATCAGCACGCCGCGCATGAGCGTGTGCTGTACGAGCGGTTTCAGTCGCAGAAAGGGCGGGCACGGATGAACAAGACCCTCCTCGCCCCCATCGTCTTTACTCCGCCGGGAAGCTGCCACGGCGATCTTTCGGATGCGCTCGAGTGCTTCCATGATGCGGGTATCGTGATAGAGCCGTTCGGCGAGGACAGTTTCGCCGTGGTAGAGCTCCCCGGTATCGTGCCCGAACACAAAGAAGAGGAGACGATCTCGCGTCTTCTGGAGGAGTTCTGTGCGGGGGACCTGAGACCGGACGCCGGCACGATCGAGGATCGTTTCTTTAGTACGGCCGCATGCAGGGCGGCGGTGAAGGAAGGGGACGCTCTCTCGGAACGGGAGGCCTTCCGCCTTCTTTCCGACTTGGCCGCGACCCGCGTGCCGTATATGTGCCCGCACGGAAGGCCGTCGGTAATCCGACGGAGCAGGGCGTACATCGAAAAGCTGTTCGGAAGGAGATAGGGGAATGGTAACGAGAAAAAAGCTTGCAGCATGGCTTAACGAGTATCTGTCGGTTTCCCTTGTACAGGACTACCAGCCGAACGGGCTTCAGATAGAGGGAAAGAAGCGGATCGCGCGCATTGCGGCCGCGGTGAGCATCAGTCTTACGGTGATAGAGCGGGCGGTATCCGAAAAAGCCGACGCGATACTCGTACACCACGGCATGTTCTGGAAAAACGACGATGCGGCGCTTACCGGATACAGGAAGGAACGGGTCAAACGTATCCTCGCACACGATATCAATCTGTTCTCCTACCACCTTCCGCTCGACCTTCACCCGGAGGTGGGGCACAACGTCCTTATTTTGAAGGGCATCGGTGCGTCGATAGAGCCCGCGGGGGAAAGCAAACAGAAAGGAATCGGCCGGAGGGGATCGTTCTCCCCGCCGATCAGCTTCGGGACGCTCCTAAAGCGCACAGACCGCCTCTTCGGTTCCAAAGCGCGCTTTTTTCATCACGGTACCGACACCGTCGGATCGGTATATGTGGTGAGCGGGGCCGGAAGAAACGATATCGACGCGGTCTCGGAGCTCGGCGTCGACGCCTACATCACCGGAGACGCAAAGGAGAGCACGCCCTATATCGCGAGCGAGACGAAGATGAACTACATATACGCGGGACATTACAACACGGAACGGCTCGGTGTCGAGGCGCTTCTTTCGAAGATAAAAGACAGCTTCGGTGTCGATACCTTCTTCTGTGATATAGAAAACGACCTCTGAGCTTCCCCGTCCAAAAAACTGTTGTAATAGCGATTTTTTTGAAGTAACATTTCATGAAGGGAAACGGCATGCGAAACGGGACGGACGGCGGTTCATACACGCTACGGCATCCTGTCGTGAGCGGGCTTTTTTACCCGGATGACAAAACCGAGCTGCAGTCGGCGGTTGACAGCTACCTCGAAGAGGTAGATACGAACGCCCTCTACGAGATCATCGGCCGGCAGACGTCGATAGAAAATCCGCAATCGCTGACCCCGATAGTCCTCGTCGCGCCTCACGCGGGATTCATATTCTCAGGACGGGTACAGGCCAGCTCCTATGCGCTTTTAAAAAACCGTACGGTCGATACCGCGGTCATAATGGGACCATCTCACCTCGATCGGTTCGACGGGGTGGCGTTGGCGCTCGACGATGCATTCTCGACGCCGCTCGGAATAAGCCGCGTGGATAAGGAATTTTCTCTCCGGCTCGCGGAGATCTGCACGGTCACTTCAGAGAACGAGAAGGCGCATCTGAGCGAGCATGTGGTCGAGGTTCAGCTCCCGTTTCTTCAGCGGCTCTTTCCCTCGGTACGGATCGTCTCGCTTCTCTTCGGCGGCCATGATCTCGAGACCGTGACATCGCTGTACGAGGCGCTCTGTGAAACGATGGATACGGTGAAACGCCGGTATATCGTGATCGCCAGCTCCGATTTGTCGCACTACCATCCGAGGACGGACGCGGTGGTGCTTGACGACGCCGTGATACGGGGAATAGAGAAGATGGACCCCGAATCCCTGTACGCCGATATCACGGCGGGCAGGGCCGAGGCGTGCGGTTCGGGGGCCATCCTTACTGGGATATTGCTCGCGAGAAAGAAGGGTCTGGGAAAATCGGCGATCCTTCGCCGAATGGATTCCGGAGAGGTTTCGGGAGACCGAAAACGGGTCGTCGGGTACGTGTCCGCGGCGATGTACTGAGCGCGGCGGTTTTTGTGTTTCAACACCATGACACGGAGGTGCACAATGCTCTTACGAGAGGAGAAACGGGCGCTGCTCGATCTCGCAAGAAGCACCATACGGGCAAGGCTCGACCGCACGCCCCCCCCATCGGAGGATGCGCCTTCTTCCACCCTGAAGGAGCCGAGGGGGGCGTTCGTGACGCTGCATAAAAAGGGAGCGTTGCGCGGATGCATCGGGATTGTCGAGGCGATCAAACCGCTGTGGCGGACGGTTTCCGAGATGGCGCTGGCGTCCGCCTTCTCGGACCCGCGCTTCCCTCCACTCTTGAAAGAGGAATACGACGGTATCGAAATAGAGATATCGGTCATGTCGCCCGTGCGAAAGGTCGACACGGTCGACGAGATAGAGGTGGGGACACACGGGATAATAATCAAACGGGGGTTCCAGCAGGGGCTTCTTTTGCCGCAGGTCGCGACGGAGGAGGGGTGGGACAGAGAAACCTTTCTCGAGCACACCTGCTACAAGGCGGGGCTCGGGGGCGGATGCTGGAAGAGACAGGGGACCGAGATATCGGTCTTTTCCGCGGAAGTGTTTTCGGAACGTACCGTCTGACGCCCCGATTTTTTTGTTTCTCTCATCAGGGCCCGTTTTTTTTCGTATTCATCCGTTGTGCCGGTGCGCCTTCGGGCTTATCCAATACAATCCTACGACACAGCGGGAGGTTAAAGCGCGGAGGGTTTGTTGAAGACGGTATGCCATGTGCTTCCCTACCTCGCAGAGGGTGGGACCGAAAAGACTGCGTACAACATCATCCGTGGGCTTGCGCACCGCTACCGGATGCTCCTTCTCGCGCCTTCCGGAAGGGCGCTCGACGATTTTCTGGCGTTGGATGTCCAGTATACCGCCTTTCCGGCCCTCAAGGGGAATGTCATCAAGAAGATCAAAAGCTACAAGCGGGCCTTGGAAGGTCTTCACGAGGCTGGTCCGATAGACCTGCTCCATATTCACGCGGCGCACGAGTTTGTTTCTTTTTCCCGCACCGTTTTACCGGAGGTGCCGGTGGTATTCCATCTGCACTCCCACCAGGGATCGGGAATATCCAAGTGCTACAATTACCGCCTTTCGGCGTTCATCGCGAAACGGAAGGCCGATACGCTCATCGCCGTATCCGACGAGGAGAGGCGTATCATCGTGGAAAACGGTTTCCCGGCCGACAGGGTGGTGGTCGTGTACAACGGTTTCGATCCGGCGGGGGGCGACGACCCCCGGGAAATCGAGCGGATCAGGCGCGAGAACGGCCTACAAGGCAGAATCGTCATAGGAAACATGGGACGACTCAACCGTACGAAGCGGCTTTCCGTTCTCATCGAGGCATTCAGGATGCTGCAGAGAGAAACCGCGCTGCCCGTTTCCCTCCTCATCGTGGGGGAGGGACCCGACAGGGCGCGGCTCGAGCGGATCGCACGGCGTACCGCTTCGGGGCGGGACGTCGTATTCACGGGTTATATCAACAGGGGAGACAGGATACTGAAGATATTCGACCTCTTCGTGCTCCCCACGTCGTATGAGGGCTGTTCGAACGTGCTGGTCGAGGCCATGTCGAAGGCGTTGCCGATCGTAACCACCGACATTCCGTCCGTGCGCTGGATGTTCGAGCAGGGTAAAAACGCGCTTTTATTCAGGGAGGACGATACGGCAGACCTTTGCCGCGGAATGCTGACGCTCATACAGAGCGAGCGCATGCGGGACGCTCTGTCCCGCGGCGCCCGCGAACGGTTTGAAAAATATTTCAGCATGGACCGTATGCTCCGGGGGGTGGAGGAGGTATACGAACGGACGTTTGCAGCTCGGGAGCGATAGGGCGGTTTTCGCCCTCTGGAGAAACATCATGACAGAAGAAGACCCCACCGGAAAAAAGGTGCTTTTTTTTTCCCATGCATCGGATCTCTCCGGTGCCCCGATCGCGCTGGTACGTCTCGCCGGCCTGCTTCCTGGACACGGATACCGACCGCTCGTGCTCCTGCCGTGTCCCGGGCCGCTCGAAGCGGTGCTGAAAAAAAGAAAGACGGCGTACCGCATACTGCGGAAACCGTTTTCAGTGCTCGATTTCTTATCGATTCTGAAAAAAAAGAGGCCGGACATCGTTCACGTGAACTCGCTCGTCAAGTCGTGGCCCGTGCTTGCGGCGCGGCTGTTGCGGGTGCCGGTGGTCTGGCACGTGCACGAGTATCTCGGACAAAAAAAATTGTATGCCGGAATCATACACGCGGTTTCGGACGGCGTGATACTCATCTCGAACGAGCAGTACTCTCTCTTCACCGGAAAACCGAAGGCGGTTCGAATTCCGAACGGAATCGAAACCGACTGCTACGGGAGACGAGAATCCGTACCTAAGAAAAAAGGCCCCTTCCGCGAAAAGGACGAGACGGTCGTGCTCTATATCGGGAGGATAGAGCAAAACAAGGGACTTATCGTTCTCGCCAGGGCCGCGGCGCTGCTGAGAGGAAGGAGTATCCGGTATCTCGTCGCAGGCGGCGTGCCGGGCGGTGCCTCTCGATACATGGCGGAGGTCTCTTTTTATCTTACGCGGCACGGTCTCGAGGATTCGTTCTCTTTCCTCGGGTACAGGCAGGACATACCGGATATCCTTTCAGGTGCGGATATCCTCTGTCACCCCTCATACAGCGATACTTTTCCGCTTGTCGTGCTCGAGGCGATGGCCGCCGGGCTGCCGGTAGTCGGCACCTCGGTCGGAGAGGTGCCGTTCATGGTGGAGAACGCCCGTACGGGTTTCGTCCTGGAGCCCGGCGACCATGAGGCGCTCGCCCGGCGGCTTTGGCAGCTCGCGTCGGATCCGGATCTCAGACGGCGAATGGGTGCGGAGGCGCAAGTGAGAGTAAAAGAACTCTTCGACATACGCGTTCACGCGGCACGGATGGCGGCGTTTTACGATACAGTGATACAGAAAAAAGAATGCGCCCGGCGACGCGGCGGGTTCCGGCGCGGTCTGCGGCCGTAGATCGGCGCCGCCATAAAGCGGTTGTTTCTGCGAAACAAATATCGTTATCTTACATGATACGGGGTGAGACCGAATAACAATAGGAACAGTATGCCATGAATGATGCCTGGCCGCTCGTGAGCGTGTGCGTGCTGAGCTTCAACCGTGTCGGGTACCTGAAGCAGACGCTCGAATCGTTCAGGGCCTCGTGTACATACCCCATGCTGGAATGGATCGTTGTGGACAACGGTTCGGCGAAAGACACCGTATCGTATATCGAATCGCTCGACTGGATGGACCAACGGATCATGAACCGTGAAAATTCCGGTATGGGACATGCAATGAACCAGGCGAGAAGGGCGGCGAACGGGGAATATTTCTTCAACCTGGAGAACGACTGGCTTTTTTTCTACCGGTCGGACTGGCTCGAGCGCGGCGTGCGTATGTTCGAGAAAGACAAAGAGGGGGGGGAGGTCCCGAAGGAGCCGCCGTCGCTTCCTTTAGGGCTGGTCAAGTACAGGCTGGGCTCGGCGGTACGGCACTATACGAACAACCCCTCGCTCATGGCAGGGAGGGCATACGCGGACACGGGGGAATACCCCCAGTATGGACGGGAGTATGACTTCGTCTCGGAAGACGTGCACAGGTCCGAGCCGGACTATATCGCCCGTTTCGACGAGAAGTATGCGTGCGCGCTCTCCGAGACGCCGTGCGCGCTGCACATAGGGAGCTATACGACGAACCCGATGTACGGCAACAGGAAGGGGATAGGTTTCGACGAGCTCGATGACATGCTGTCGGGCGATATGAGGCACGGGAAGCGGTGGTTTACGTACTCCTACATGAAGCTTTGGAACGGGCTGAAGATCAAACGGGCGCTCAGGCTGTACGAACGTTTCGAGCGGCAGAGAAAGGACTCTGTGTGAAAGAATCGGTGAATGCGGTGATCGTGACCTACAACAACCGCGAGCTCTTGAAGCGGTGCATCGAATCGGTTCTCATATCGCTCGACCAAGCCCGCGTCGACGGTACCGTCACGGTCGTGGACAACGACTCGAGAGACGGTACCGCCGGGATGATGGAAAAATACTTTCGGGCTGTACGGTATATCAGAAATCCTGAAAACCTCGGGCTTTCGGCGGCACTGAACAGGGGCATAACCGAAATGCTCGATTCGGACTTCACGATGCTGTTGAACGACGACGTGGAGCTCTTTCCCGAGACCGTCTCGCTCCTTCTGGAAACGGTGAAAGGGTTCGACAGGGTGGAGGGGGCGCCGGCCGCGCTCGTACACCCAGACGGCTCTCCCCAGTGGATGAAGCTCGGGCTCTTAGGCACCGCGAAGGAGCACGGCACGAAAACGAGGTTTACGAGGTTCGCCGGCACGACGGCCTGCTTGTACCGGACCTCGCTGTTCCGCGAGAACGGGCTGTTCGACGAATTCTACTTCTTCTTCAACGAGGACCTCGATTTCTCTCTCAGGATGAAGCGCAAGGGGGCGCGTTTTGCGTTCAATCCGGGGGCGAGGGTGGTGCACCATCAGGCGCAGGGAAGACACAAGGCGGAGCGGTCTATACGGCCCTATTTCTACGCCACCGACTACTATTTTTACCGCAAGAACTACGGTATTCTCTTCTCGGCGGTGTACCTTTTCATGGCACTGATACACATAGCGATTCATAAGAGGCGATTATTGAAGCGGGGTGAAGACGATAAGCTCCTTTTGCTTTCCGAAGCGGCTGGAAAGCTGAAGGAGACGATGCGGGGGTTCAGGCGCATCGTGAAGAAGGCGTCCGTAACGTCAAACGATAGGCGGTAACAAGTTGAGAAGAAAAATGATAGGCGACGAGCTGAGGTGGGCGCTCGGGTTCCTGCGGCCGCACCTGCCGGGAGTGATCGGGGTGTTCCTGCTCACCTTCGGCCAGAACTACTTCTACGCGATGATCCCCACGGTATCGACGAACTTTCTGTTCGAGCTTTTGACACCGGATAAGATTGAGCAGATATACCGCTATTTCTACATCGCCATCGCCATCATTTTCGCCCGTGCAGTGTTCGACTTCCTCAAGAACTACTCCATGGAGGTCATTCTGAGCTCCGTGATTAAGCGGATACGCGACATCCTGTTTTCCCACCTCATGACGCTCGATATCGATTTCTTCAAGAAACACAAGACCGGTAACATGATATCCATCGGCATCAACGACGTGGAAAAGATAAACATGGATTTTTACCAGGGCCTCGTGTACTTTTTATCTTCCGTGATGATCGTCGTGATCGTATTGATAAAGCTCTTCTTTCTCAACTGGCTGCTCACGCTTTTGTGCTTCGGCGTCATTCCGCTCATATGGCTCGCGATACGGGTGCTGGGGACCATCATACGAAGACAGGCGAAGCGGCACCGTGAGGCGCTCGCCGATCTCTCCGTCAACCTCCACGAGGTGTTGACTGGCGTGGATGTGGTAAAGTCGTTTGCGCAGGAGAAGACGGAAACGTCGAAATTTCAAGAGAACACGACGGTGTATCGGAAGATCTACATCAAACTCCTGCGAACCATGAACTTTTTCGGTCCGCTGAACGAGGTCACCTTATTTGTTTTCGCGATGGGAATCATCGGCATAGGCGCCGTTTTTATCGTGCGCGGCCAGTGGGAGCTGAAATCGCTCACCGAGTATCTTATTCTGCTCGGGATCATGACCGCCCCAGTCGCGAATATACCGAAATACATCTCCAACTACAAGGTCGCGTCCGCCTCCGTCGAGCGGGTCATGAGCATACTGAAGGAAAAGCCGTCGGTGCTGGAGGCCGAAAAACCCGTCTCGAAAAAGCTCGACGGAAAAATCGAGTTCAAAAACGTCTGCTTCGCGTACATCCCGAATCAGGACGTTTTGCAGGGCATCAGCTTCGTCGCCGAGAAGGGGGAGGTCGTCGCGCTCGTCGGACCCTCCGGCGCTGGCAAGTCGACGATCGTCAACCTCATCCCCCGGTTTTACGACGTACGGGAGGGAGAAGTCGCGATCGACGATATATCCGTGAGAGAGTACGGCCTAGAGTCGCTGCGATCGCAGATAGGGATAGTGTCGCAGAATGTAACGCTCTTCAACACCACGATATTCGATAACATACGGTACGCAAAACCGGCCGCCTCGGAAAAAGAGATCGTCGAGGCCGCGAAACAGGCCTACGCCTACGATTTCATCGCGGAGTTCGAAGAAGGGCTTGAGACGAACGTGGGGGAAAAGGGAGTACGGCTCTCCGGCGGGCAGAAGCAGCGGATCTCGATTGCGCGAACCATCCTCATGAACCCGGAGATCCTCATACTGGACGAGGCGACGAGCTCGCTGGATTCGGAGTCAGAGCACTTCATTCAGCTTGCCGTCACCGAGCTCATGAAGGGAAGGACTACGATAACCATCGCGCACCGGCTGTCGACGATCGCACATGCAACGAAAATCCTCGTGATAGACAAGGGGAAGATAGTGGACGCCGGTTCGAACGATGAGCTGCTATCCCGGTGCGCACTGTACAAGAAGATATATCAGCTCCAATATTTTCACTGACCCGTGCGGCCTTTTTGTATTCTCCTGAACCGGAGGCCGAACCCGCACCTGATGAACTCCCAGATAGCGCGGTACAGCGATATACCGGAAAACTCGGACTCGGTCCAGGAGACCGGCACCTCCGTTATACTCATTTTCAACCGTTCGGCGATATAAAGCATCTCGCTCTCGAAGAACCAGCTTCTGTTCCTCACGAGCGGAAGGACCTCCCGCACGATCCGAGGGCTCACCGCCTTGAATCCGCACTGTCCGTCCGTATAGGTCTTTGCGCCGAGCACGATCTTCATGAACAGCTTGTGATACATAAAGGAGACGATCCTGCGCTTCAGAGAGCGTGTGACGGACGAATCGGGATGATACCTCGATCCGATGCTGATATCGTATCCCTCGCGAATACGTGAGACGAGGACGGGAAAATCCTTGATGTCCGTCGAGAGATCGATGTCCATGTACGACATGATATCAGCGTCGCTTCCGCTCCAGGCGTGGATGATACCGCTTCCCTTTCCCGGGATCGAAACGTGGTTCCACCGTATTCTTTCGTCCTCCCGGCCGAGGGATTCGGCGAGCTCGATCACCTTCTGTTGCTTCGGGCCGTTCACCGCGAGCACAATCCTCCAGTCGTACTCCGAGAGGGCGTTTTCATAGAACGCCTTCTGCTTCGCGACGCTGCCCGCTATTTCCAAAAGATTGCCGTAATAGACGGGGAGCATGATATCGAGCCTCGGTTTCTTCATACACATTCACCGGATAAAAGCAGCAAAAGGCCTTCTCTCAGCGGAGTCGGCACGTACCCGAAGGCGGATACAGTGTCGCCGATATCGTAGTCGCGGTCTTTTTTTATATTGTCGATCTGGGTCGGTGTCAAGGTGGGTGAGTCGCTCACGCGGTCTAATAGGATCGTCAGCGGCCGCAGCAGAAAGAGGGGTACGCGAACCACGGGCTTTTTCTTTCCAAGCAGATCGAACAGAAGCGCCATAAAATCGTTGTAGCTTATGCTCTTGGGACCGGCGATTAGATACGTGCCGAACACCGGCCCGTCGATGGCGGACTCCACCACACGCAGAAGGTCTCCGATATACAAAAACTGGAATCTGTTTCGGCCGCGCCCTAAAACCGGCACCACCGGATACCGTCTCACTATACCGATGAGTCTCGATACGTACTTGGTATCTCCCGGGCCGTATATCACCGTCGGACGCAGGACGGTGTGTGGCGTGAATTTCCCCACGACCTCTTCCGCATCCCGCTTCGTTTTCGTATAGGTGTCCGAAAGCCCCTGGAGCACGTTCTCGGAGCTGATGAATATGAACTGCGCCGCACCATGGCGCCGGGCGAGCGCCACGAGGCGCTCGGTGAAGGCGACGTTCGCAAGATGCATGCCCTCTTTCGGACCATGGAGCATCGCGGCACAGTGGACGATTTTTTCGGAGCTCGACACGGCCCGTTCGACCTCCTCGTCGTCGACACGGTCGAAGAAGAACGATCGACAGCCGCGCATGGTGAAGGATTTGTCTCGTACGAGACAGTGCACCGGGCGGGTTTTTTTCAGTGCCGCTGCGAGGTTTTTCCCCACGAAACCGTTCGCACCGGTAATGAGGACACTGCCCTTCACCATAATCCACCGCCCAAAGAAGCCTGAATCGATATCCGGAAACATTGTACCGAGGCTCGTGTTAAATGTCAATCTATAAGGGACCGAAACGACGGAGGCCGGTCTCCATACGGGGAAAAACCTTGCCTTTTGCCGGAACGAAGGCTACACTGACACACGGCAATTCGCGACGGCAGGCATGGATGAAACGGCGGCTACCACAGGCTACCACGGCAAGGATCGAAAGGCGGAGAGGATGAAACCGAGGCTGCGTGAGCGGCTGCTTATCGTCCAGGGCTCCCGGTTCATCGTGGTCGGCGTAGCCAATGCGGTAATAGGCATAGGCATCATATACTCCTGCTACAACCTCATCGGCCTGAACTACAAGCTGTCGAATGTTCTCGGGTACGCGTGCGGAATTACAAACAGCTTCATATGGAATCGCCGCTGGACTTTCAAATCGAAGAAAAACCCCGGACGCGAGATACTGTTTTTCTTCGTGATGTTCGGTGTTTCGTACGGCATCAATCTCGGTGTTACGGTCCTTTGCGTGGAGGCTTTGGGCATCCAGCCGAACATCGCGCAGCTGATCGGTATATGCTGTTATACGGTGTCGAACTTTTTCGGAAACAAGCTCGTCACCTTTAGGTGACGCCGTTACCTTTAGGTGACGTCGAAACCGTGCGGTCTTGTTCTCATTTTTGAACGACCCGTCCGAGATTCCATACGACCCCCTCCTTTAAAATCTCGAAAGAGGCGAACATTCCGGCCAGTCTTTCCGTATCTTTTCCGTAGAACATTACATAGGTGCCGTTTTCGATACCGTCACGCGCGCTCTCGAGCTCGGCGACCGATCCGTACTGCGTGCTGTTCATCTTAAGGTACCATATCGTGGCGAACGTCTTGTTCCCTTCATTGACCTCGTCCGTAGAGACTATGATGAACGAAGACGGTTCTTCGTACACGATGCGGCCGAAGGCTTTCAAATCCGGGTTGAAGTCCAGCGGGACGGTCACGGATGCATGAACGGTGAAGGCGATGAAGAAGAGGCCGGTTAAAAAATACGTTCCACGGGCGGGGTTCGCGTTGAACAGGTAGAGGAGGACGCTTGCAGCGACGAGGAGCGTGTAGACGACTATCAGCCCAAGCACCACGTCTTTGAAAACCGGGTAGGTGTGGCCGAGCGTGACTAGCGCATAGGCGAGCACACAGGCGACGACGACGCCGAGTCCCCCGACGGAAAGAAAGATGCTTCTTCTTCGTATGCAGTCGAGCACCCTGCCGAGCAGTATGCATACCGCGGGGATCAAAGAGAGACTCCAGTGGAGCCAGCGTCCTTCGAGCAGGGAGAATCCGAAAAGGACCGTAAGGAAGTAGATCGACACGATTTTTGACGTAGGGCTCCATACGATGTCGCAAACCCGCAGTTCTTCGCCTTTCCTGTAAAAAAGGAAGAACAGGGCCGGTGTGAACGGCAGCACGAAGAGAAGGAGCGCGACGGTATAGTATCCGATGTTGTAGGGGACTCTGAGCAGGATACGGCCGATGCCGGCGATGCCTCCCGGGGCACCGCCTCCTCCGGAATGAAACCTCTGTAGGAGATTCACGCCGAGAAACGACTCCACGAAGACCTCGGGGATCGCCTTGTACACGTAGATGAAATACCATGCCGATATGCCGAGGCTGATGACGACCAGAAGAAAAAGATGGAGAAGAAGGTCCCACCTCTTCTCGACGACTATCAGGATACAAAGTACCGCCGGCATCACGAAGCCGAAGACCGACTTGGTCAAAAACAAAAGCCCGTTCAATATCGAGGCCACAAAGAGCCATGACGGTCTTTCCCGTACGCCGCGAATGACAAAGAAGAGCGTGGTGAGCAGGCTTGCGACGAGGAGTGAATCGGTCGCCACCTGGTGTGTGGAAGCGTAGGCCTGAAGAGAGCAGAGGTAGATGAACGCGGCGATGGTTCCGGCCCGTTTAGAGTTGAAAACCTTCATAGCGATGAGAAGAATCATGAACGCCGTAACGATACTCGATACCGCGGAGGGAAATTTGGCGGCGAAGTCGGATACCCCGAACACCCTGTAGGAGAGCATTATTCCCCAGAACATCATCGGGGACTTGTGAAACCACCGTTCACCGTCCTTGTACTGAAGCAGGACGCTGCCCTTTTCGAAGGTCTCACGGGCGACCCGTGCGTAGAGAACCTCGTCGAGATTCTGGAGCGAGCCGTTGAGGCCGGTTAGGGCGATCGTGCACACTAAAGCCCCGAAAATGACGTAGAAGAGGAGCCGTTTTGTGTAATTTCTCCGAAAAAGTGCCGTGAGCGCATCGAATTTCAAGAGACTTACCCCTTTTTTGTGCAGATTACCGTGGAATGCAGATAAATTCCGGCGGTGCCTTTGAAGTAGCGCACATCCTGTACGACGAGGCCGGCTCGCGCTATCAACGATTTCTGCTCCTCCACGGTTCTGAAATGTGTTCCCCTGTCGAGCCGGTAGAAAAACCTCGATACGGGATTCTTTCTCGGCACTGCGTCATGGACGATGACGAGCCTCTCGGTTATGTCCCGCATGGAGGTGAAGATGGAAACGACCTCGTCGTCAGGGAAGTGGTGGATCGAGTTGATAATGACGGCGGTGTCGAAGCGGCGGTCCGTTTTCATGTCGGTCGCGTCCATGACGACGAACCGCTTCTTTCTTTCTCTACCCCCGCCGCCGTATTTTCGGCGGCAGAACGAGATGAACGCCTCGTTGTAGTCTACGCCGAGATATTCGTGCGGGGTGATACGGCAGAATGTGCCGCAGCCGCAGGCGACGTCGAGGATGCTTCCCGCGCGGTACTCTTCGAGCAATCCTTTCAGGTAGCGGACCTGACCTCCGTCGAGAATCGCCCTGATAAACAGAAACAGCCTGGGGTTGTTCAGGATATCGTGAAAGAAGTTGCGCCTGTCGGCCATCTATTCTTCCGCACGCCGGGTTTTAGGGTAATATAGTACCCGAGGGTTACTTTTACCACATTTTTCATCCTGAAATTGACAATAGGACGGCTATCGGTTATCCTTCTATGAAGAATAGATACTGGAGCGCTTCATGAGTCATGTCGTACCGATCGCGGCCCTTTTTTGTATGGCGGCCGCCGGAGCGGTTTTCGGGATCATTGCAGTGTCACGCAGGCGGAAAAAGAATAAGGTGCGGATGAGGTATGGGCCTCCGACCCCGCATCTTGCGGAGGAAGGTGCGGGGGATACGGAGATACCCCGGCTTCTGCACCGCATATGGATCGGCCCGCGTGTGTTTCCTCCATACAAGGACCTTCGTTGGATCCGGTCTTTCGACACGGTGAACGACGATTTCAGGACGATCGTATGGAAGGATTCCAACGTGACGAGGATGATCGAAGACATATTCCCCGAATTCGCCGGCCTGTACCGCGGGTACCGTCTCAACATACAGCGTGCCGATCTTGCCCGCTATCTCGTGCTGTACGAATACGGCGGGATGTACGCGGACCTCGATATGGCTGCAGTGCGGCCCGTGAGGGAACTGCTCGATAAAAACCCCGGCAAGCGTTTCTTCTGCTTCGTTGAGATCGTGATCGAGCCCGATCGCGCGCGTGAGATAGGGAAAAGAGAGCCTATCAGGCGTGAGGGGAAAAGAAGGGGGCTGAACGAGATCGCAGAGGATACGGAAAGAATCGCGAGCTACGCCTTCCTGTGCACGCCGCACCATCCGGTGATGCTCGAAATCCTGAAGGAGGCGGTAAATCGGGCGGTGTTCCCCGTTCGGCGCCAGTACGACGTGTTCTATACCACCGGTCCGGATCTGGTTACCTCGGTGATACACAGATGCCGAACCGGCCGGGACGACCTCGAGGTAATAGGGAAGTCACAGGCCGACGGCTTCCTCGTTCATCACGGAAGCGCGACCTGGAAGACGTTCGTCAATTTCGGCTTTCGATAACGGCGGAGGAACGATGCGGCTTTTGGTGTCCCTTACCACAATCCCCGACAGGATCGGGGGGATCGAAAAAACGATCGATTCGATCGCCCGCCAGACGGCGCGTCCCGATTCGGTATATCTCACAATACCGCAGGTCTGCCGGCGACAGCCGAAAAAGACGTACGAGATACCCCCAAGAGTCCGTGAAGATCCTTTCGTTCGAGTGATCGCGACCGACTACGATTACGGCTCCTCCATGAAGCTTCTCGGTGCGTTGCAGGAGGAAAAAGACCCCGACAGTATCATCATTACGGTCGACGACGACCACGAGTACGACGAGCGGTTCGTCGAGACGCTTCTCGATTTCGAACGCGTGCGGCCGGAATCCGCGCTTGGTTTCAACGGCTGGATGGTAGACCCCCTCGTCGAGGAGAACCGGTACGTATTCATAGAGGAGTACGCCGACGATCCGATACGCTGCGACGTGCTCGAGGGATATCGAGGCGTCCTCTACAAGAAGCGGTTCTTCGACGGCTCTGTGTTCGATTACGGAGGATTCCCGAAAGAGGCGCATATGGTGGATGACGTATGGATATCCGCGCATCTCGCGAAGAGGGGGGTGGAGCGTTTAGTATTACCGGGTGTCTATTCGAAGGAGCACGAGCTCCCGCGAGGGCTTCACAAGCTGCTTCGCTTCAAGCGGTACAACAGGAAGATGGCGGCCGAGTTCAGAAGGCGGGGATATTGGTGATACCTCCGCTTGATAAGCGGGACGTCGTACGGGGATATAACTCCGGGATTTCGAATGCGAGCGTCTATCCCCGCACCGAACGGCCGAAAAGCCCCCCTCCGCCGTATCAAAGCCCTGGTTATCGGATCCCGCCCGTCATGTTTTCCGATTCGTTCGAATATCTCGGTTGTCATATAACAAAGGCCAGACTGTGCGCGTTACCCCCGTTTTTAGTTGCTGCAGCAGGGTTTTTTACTATATTAGTGGAAAACGACCGCCGTTTGTCATGTGCGGCGAATGCCTGTGCCCGGGCGAAGACGAGGAAGTATGTCGGCTCTGCAGGTGTACTACAGGATCAGCGACACTCCGGCATACCGCGTCAAACAAAAAGCGAGGGGCGTGAGCAACGAAAACTGCCTGAATAATTTCATCAAAAACTTCGGACCCGCCCGCATGCATATCGTGGCGGATGCGGTGAACGCGGATACCCGGGCGTTGCTTGTCGAAACGGCGTTGCGCCACGGCTTCGAGACGACGTTTTTACAGAATAAAAGCGGGTCGCTGACGTTCGGGCATGTGCTGGATCTCGCCCTCCTGCACGACGATGACGACATACTGTACCTCGTGGAGGATGATTTCCTTCATCTGCCGGGGTCAAAAAAGCTTTTACTCGAGGCATTCCGGGAGACGGCCGCCGACTACGTGACCCTGTACGACCATCCCGACAAGTACATCGATAAAAAAGAGGGTGGACCGAACCCGTTCGTGAAAAACGGGGGTGAGAAAACGCGGGTGATCATTACGAGCTCCGCGCACTGGAAGACGACCAACTCGACCGTCCTGACATTCGCCGCACGGGCTCGAACGCTCCGGGAGGACGAAACACAGTGGCGCCGATGCATCAGGGGGAAGGTGCCGGACGATTTCCGGGCCTTCAGCAGGCTGTGCAAGGCGAGGGCTTTCTACCGGCCGTTCAAGAGAAAGAGGGTTCTCATACATCCGATTCCCGCAAGGGCGACGCACGGAGAACGGGAATTCCTCGCGCCGTTCACCGATTGGGAGGCGGTTGCCGCGTTAAAAGATCAAGACAGCGGGTGAGTCACAGGGAGGCGTATCGGGAAACGGCGGCCCGGATGCACCGAAAGAGCTTTTTTCGGAGGAACTGTGGAAAGAAAAAACGAGCCCTATCTCGTGGCGAAAAAAATTGTAGAGAAGAGAGGTATCGCCAGGCTTTTCGGGTACAATTTCATCCTCCCGCTGAACAAAGAGAAGAAGTGGGACGCGTTCCTGCGGCTCACCGACCGGCTCGTGCCGGATCCGGGACCGAGGGTCGGCACCAAAAAGGACAGGTGTGCGGTTGTCGTCGAGCTCCGGCGCCATCCGCACCTCTCCTACGTCCTGAGAAACGTCGCCTACTTCCTCGGTGAAAGCTGGCGTATTCACATCTTCTGCGGTTTGGATAACGAAGAGTTCGTCCGGGAAATCGTGCAGGGCTGGGGGGGCGTCAGCATCACGAACCTCGGCAGGAAGAACTATTCCAAGGAAGATTACAGCAGGCTTCTTCTGTCTTGTACGTTCTGGCGCGGCATCGAAGCCGAACACGTTCTCATCTTTCAGACGGACTCGATACTGCGGAGAAGAGGGATAGAGGAGTTTCTGCGGTACGACTACGTCGGCGCGCCGTGGCTGTCGCCCGATACGCCCGATACGGGGGGGAACGGCGGGCTCTCGCTGCGTCGCAAGAGCGTAATGCTTTCCATCCTCAAGAGCGGCCCGCCCCCCGGCAGGGGGGAGGCGGAGGACGTCTACTTCTGCCGTCGGCTCGATGAGGGGGGGTACAACACGGCGCCGAAAGATGTCGCGCTGCGCTTCTCCGTGGAGGAGCTGTTTCATCCCGATCCGCTGGGTACGCACATACCGCGCCAGCTGTGCAACTCGAGACAGATAAACTGGATTTTGCTCGGGGTCCGATACGGCGGGGAAGAGTGATTACGGAAGCAATAAAATCACGGTTTATTATTTTTACAATTCGAAGCGATACGAATATATTTCCGGAAACGGCGCACCACGGACACAGGCTGAACAGATCATGGAACGGACTCTGAACCAACCCGAGATAACGCACAGGCTCATAGAGCTCATCGGCGATAATTTTAGCTATGAGGAGATCATCGTCATAGGAAGGCGTTTCTTCCCCGATTTCGACATAAGGACCGAAGAAAACCAGTTCGGAAGACTCAGGCTTCCCCCCCACAACGCTTCCGCGTACCTCATCGAAGTCTTCAGGGATTCCGGAAAGATCCCCGATCTGATCCGTTTCCTCATCGACGTTGACTGCCACTCTCTCAACGGTAGGGAGATACGTTTTGTGGGACTAGAGGAGCTCCTCGTGACGATACAAAGGTGCGGTATCGGGTATGATTTCAAGGCGCGGGAGTTCTTTTTGGTTTCGCAGAGGGAGGACAGACCCGAATGGGAGGAGTGCCTGCAGGAGGGTAAGGAATACGACTTCGCGTACGTCAGCGTCGATATCGTGAAGAGTTCACGGATGACGCGCACCGAGGAGCGGGCCCTTGTAGAGCGGTTGGTGGGTGCGCTTTTCGATCTTGTTAAAAGCTCGGCCTCGCACTACGGCGGATCGGTATGGTCGTGGCAGGGCGACGGCGGCATGATCGTGTTCTTCGGTCCAAAGCGGGCCGAACAAAGCATCTTGTTCAGCATCGAGGCGCTTGGGCTTCTGCCGGTCTTCAACATCGGAGAGAACCCGTTCGAAAACCGCGTGAGCCTGCGGTTCGGAATCGACACGGGAAAAGCTCTGTACAAAAAGGACAAGGGAAGCATCATCTCGCAGAACATCAACTTCGCTGCGCATCTCGAGAAAAAATGTACGAACATAGACACGATCACGATATCGGACCTTGTGCTCGGCGCCCTTGGAGAAAAAAAGCGGTCGTTCTTCAGGGAGGGGGGTACGCTCGAGGGAAGGCGGTATTACACCTTCGATCCGTGCGGCTTCTTTCAATGCCCGGCTACAAACCATGACGTGAAAGAGAACGGGACCAGGAAAACCAGGCGAAAGCGGCTTCTGGGCGGCAGGGGTCAATAGTCTTCGACGATCTGATGGTGGTCCTCTATCATGCCCGGAAAGCTTTGCTCGATGAGATCGATTATTTTGCTGCTGATACTGTCGAGCAGGGCTTTATCGTTTGAAACATAGGAAACTCCCAAAATAGCACGCCTCTGTGAATCCTGCTCGTCGACTTCCGAGATGGACGCTCTGAACTTCATCCATACACGGTCCTTAATACGTTTGACCACGCTCCGCTTCTCCTTGAGCGACCGGGAGTACGGGATTCCGATCAGTATCTTCATCACGAGAATCTTCATCTGTACGCTACCCGTTTGTTTCGCCTACGATTCGTTTCAGCTCGTCGAAGATTGCGCGGTCCGCCGCGAATATGTCGATCTTTCCGTCAGACTCCGTCGTTTCCACCCTTGCTCCCGACAGCGAGGCGATGAGTGCCGCAGCCGCTATGTCCCACTCGTTCGTTCGAATATTCGTAAAGCAGTTTATCCGGTCCGCCGCGAGGTAGCAGAGGTCTAAGGCGGCGGCGCCGAAGAAGCGGACCTTTTTTATCCGCGGGACGAGCCGTGTAAAGGTCTCGATACCCCTTTCGATGGCGCCGTGATGGAAGAAGTTGCCCGAGACGATCGCCTGCTCGACCGAGTCCACCCCCCGCTTTCGTATCGGATTACCGTTGAGTGTGGGACGGCCATCCTTCAGCACGGCGAACGTTTCTTTTCGAACCGGGTCGTGGACGACGCCTAAAAGGTACTCGCCGCTCTTCTTCAGGGCGATGGAAGTACAGAAGTGGGGAATTCCCCTGGAGAAGTTCACCGTACCGTCGAGCGGATCTACGACCCAGATGAATTCCGAACGCGGGCCGAGTATACCGCTCTCCTCGCATAAGAAACCGTGGCCTGGAAACGCTTTTTCTATCGTTCCGATAATAAGCCGTTCGGCCTCTACGTCCGTCTCCAGCTTTACATCGTGACCCAGATCCGCCGTCACCTTCTTGTCCGTTTCCGTGAAGCGTTTCATGAGGTGCCGGCCTGCGATCCGTGCGGCGTCTTTGGCGACCTCGTATGCCGTCTCGATCATTAGATCCATGATAGTTAAAATATACACGAGTCGGGGGATTTTGGGAAACATACTTTTGCATTCCCGCTTCATACCGGTTGCTTTACGAGCCGCCGTGTTATTATATTGAGCAGAAATACTAGCGAATAGGCCGCCATGCTGTTCGATCTCGTCATTTTTGATCTCGACGGAACCCTGATCGATACCCGTTTCGATATGACCACCGCAATAAACGAGGTGCTTTCCTCATACGGGTTGCCTGAAAAAGGCGTGGAAGAGGTGACCGGGTATGTGGGGGACGGTATACGGGTGCTCGTGGAACGCTGTGTCGTTGGGTCCGGTATCGACATAACGGAGGCGGTTTCGCGCTTCAAGGATTCGTACTGGAATCATATGCTAGATCGGACCGAGCCGTATCCCGGGGTAACGGCCCTCTTGGACCGTATCGGCGGCATAAAGAAAGCGGTACTGACAAATAAAGCGTATAGCTTCACCAAGGCGATCATGGACCGTCTCGGATTGACGGAACGGTTCGAGTGCATCGTCGGCGGCGATTCCGTGGGAAGGAAGAAACCGTATACAGACGGGGTACGTTACATACTGCAAAAAACGGGAGTGACTGCGGCGCGTGCGATTATGGTCGGGGACGGGAAAAACGACATCGTCGTCGCAAAGAAAACGGGGCTCGTTTCAGTATGGGCCGGCTACGGGTTCTGCGGCCGCGAAAGGCTTGCGGGGGAAAAACCGAATTTCGAGATCATGGAACCTTCCGGTCTTATCGATATCCTGGAGTCCGGGGTCATTAAAGGTTGATTTTTCAGGCATATTGGACATATAATTGAGCATTAAATCCAGGGGGACGCATATGTCAGGCGAGGCGATCCGCTCAATACGGCAGTCCGAAGAAGAGGCGGCAAAGATGATCGATGATGCGAAGGCGGAGACGAAACGCGTGATCGAGGCGGCCGAAAAGAAGAAGAAAGGGCTCTTTACTGAAAAGGACGAGCTTCTTTCCGGGGAAGAGGAAAAAATCAAAAAAAGATACGCCGAGGAGAGTAAAACCCTGTCCGAGTCTCTCGAGAGGGGAGAGATAGAGCATATCGGGAAGGTAGACGAACGGTGTAAGCGGAACCTGAAGAAGGTCGCGGAATATATCGCGGATCAGATAACAATGGAATGAGGAACGGTACCCTGCTATGGCTCTCGAAGAGGTCGTCAAGGTCGAGATTACCGCACATAACTCTGTCATGGACCGGGTTTTAGAGGATATACAGGAACTCGGAATTCTGCAGATCGATGAGAACCGCATCGACGAGTGGGAGAGTGAAAAACAGACAGTCGAGGACATCCAGGTGGCGCTTTCAGACCTCAAAAAAAAGCTCATCGATATCGAAAAGGCACTGTCGTTCCTCGATCGATACGCCCCGAAGGTGCCGCTCTTGCAGAAATTCCGAATGCGGCCCGACGAAGTGTCCCGGCATGAGCTTTGCAAAGAGGGAAGAAAGGGCACCGCGGCTGAAATCGGCGCGCGTGCACTCGAAATAGAGGAGGAGATCTCAAAAAAGGACGCAGCGTTGCGCGAGCGTGCAGGGCTGCGCGAAGCCCTGCTCCCGATTCAATCGCTTGACTTCGGGCTCTCCGAGCTTGCGGGCGCCCGCTATACGGCGGTCGTTTCCCGGATTGATAGGGAGCGGTACGACGGGCTGGCGTCCGCCGCGACAGGGGAGCTCGTCCACGTCGAATCACTCGGCGGAGCGGAAACCGTCTACTTTTTGCTTGCCGCACACGAGGATGCGAAAGGCGAGATAGAGACGCTTAAAAAACAGTTTCATTTCGAGCCGATTGTGTTTCCCGAATCACCGCAGAGCCCGGCATCGCTCATAGCGGGATACGAGAAAGAAATACGAACGCTCGAGGATCAGAAACGAACACTCGGAAAGAAGGCGGAAGAGCTCGCGCTCGAAATCGGCGCGGTGAAGCGGTACTATGATTTCCTTCAGACCGAAATCGAGAAGGAAACCGCAAAACAGAGACTCTTCTTCACGACCCGTACGTTCGTGATCCAGGGGTGGATGAAGAAGAAAGACTATGCGCTGCTCGAACAGAGACTCGGGCACTACGGTGAGGCTGCGATCGGGATCGTGGAAAAGGAGGAGGGCGAGGTGCCGCCGGTGGCATACAGGAACAACCCCGTGGTATCTCCGTACGAGATCATCGTCAACCTCTATTCTCCGCCAAACCACAAAGAGATAGATCCCACGCCGATACTCATGCCTTTTTACTCCCTCTTCTTCGGCATATGTCTCACCGAAGCGGGATACGGCCTGGTGATCATGATACTGACCGCGCTCGGTCTCGTGCTTTTAAGGCCGCGCGGCGGAATGAAGAAATTTTTAACACTTTTTCTGATTCTCGGCGGATTCACGTTCGTGATAGGGGCCCTGATAGGAACGGTGTTCGGAATCAATTTCGACATGCTGCCGGAAAATCTCGCCTGGATGCGGGAGGCCCGCTACCGGATCATGATATTCGACTCGAGCAAGGACGTGCTCACCTTTTTCATGCTCTCTTTAGGGTTCGGTATCGTTCACCTCATCACGGGCTACATAATCAAGATGTACATGCTGATAAAGGACGGAGAATGGGTCGAGGCGGTCTGTGACCACCTGCCGTGGGTGTTCCTTCTGCTCGCTCCGATGCCGAAATTCCTCGTGGGTCTGATGCCGGACATCGAGCCTCAGCTGAATATTATTTTCTACGGTCTGCTCGGACTCTGGGCAGGTATCATAATCTTCTTCTCCGAAAGAAGCACCTGGAACCCGGTCAAGCGTATCGGGAAGGGGCTGTTTACCCTGTACGGCGTCTCGGGAGTGCTCGGCGACGTGCTCTCCTATTCGAGGCTTCTCGCTCTCGGCCTTGCAACCGGGGTTATCGCCGGGGTGATGAATACGCTTGCAAAAATGGTTAAGGAGCTGCCGCTGGTCGGGATCATCGGCTTTATCGGCGTCCTGTTAGTCGGGCACCTCTTCAATCTTTTCATATCGGGGCTCAGCGCGTTTGTACATTCGATCAGGCTCCAGTTCATGGAATTTTTCACCAAGTTCTACACCGGTGAGGGGGAGCTTCTGACCGCGTTCACCGAGAGGCGCACCTATACGCTGATAAAAACAGCGGAAAATAAAAAAAAGCATATGATGAGTTACTCTGAAGGAGGGTAGTATGAACACAGGATTGTTTCTCGCTATTGCAGGCGCAGCTATTGCAGTAGCCCTTTCAGGTACGGGCTCGGCGAAAGGCATAGGGCTCGTTGCGACCGCAGCCTCCGGGGCCATGAGCGAAGACCCGAAGAAGTTCGGGAAGTTCGTCCTTCTCGTCGCGCTTCCCGGCACGCAGGGAATCTACGGCTTCGTCATGGGCTTCCTTACGATACAGAAGATAGGATTGCTGGAGGGCAGCATCGTGCAGCTGTCATTGGCTCAGGGGCTCGAGGTACTCTTCATGAACCTGCCGATCGCGATCGCCGGTCTCTTCAGCGCAATACACCAGGGCAAGGTGTGCGCCGCGGGAGTGAACCTCATATCAAAACAGGAGGGGGAGATGGGAAAGGCACTCGTCATGGGCGTTCTCGTCGAGTTCTATGCGGTGCTGGGACTGCTCGTGTCGATATTCGTGTGGCTGTTTCT